>DAIRSJ010000060.1:0-9456 GCA_036804445.1 Candidatus Egerieousia sp. | reverse complement strand
AATCCGGGAATTGCCGTTAAAGTACAGTTTAACCCTGCGCGCATTGTTTCTTCCGGCGCCAAGGTTGATCCAAAAACAATACAGGAGCGTAAGTGTTTTTTGTGTGCCGCCAATAGACCGGCTGTTCAGAAAGGCATTGGATTTCATGGTGTTGCAACTGACTATACTGTGCTTGTAAATCCGTTCCCTATCTTTCCCAGGCACCTTACAATTCCGTGTACGGCTCATTCTAGGCAGGAGATTGATTCCACAAGGCTGGATGATATGATGAGTCTTGCAAAAGTTCTTAAGAATTTTGTATTGTTCTATAATGGTCCAAAATGCGGAGCTTCCGCGCCGGACCATTTTCATTTTCAGGCAGGCAGCAAGGGATTCCTTCCGCTTGAGGCTAAACTCAAAAATTTCCGTACAAAAGAAATTTTAAGACGCGGGATTTACAATAAAAAAGAGGATGAACTAAAACCGAGTGACAACTTTTTAAGGCTTTCTTTGATAGAAAATTATATAAATGGAGCTTTTCTGATTGAGGCGGGTAATAAGAAGCTTGCAACGGCAGCCTGTGCAAAAATATATGCTGCGTTTTCCAGAATCGAGGGCAAGGGAGATCCGAGTTTTGATCCCGCTATTGTAAAGAATATAGAGAGCAAAGTTTTCAGGGACGGAGACTGGGAGCCAATGCTTAATATCCTTTGCTGGTATGATACGGGGACCTGGTATATTGTGACTTTTGCACGCGGCAGGCACAGACCTTCTTGTTATGATGCCGAGGGAGATGCTAACATTTTGCTTTCACCCGCTTCCGTTGATATGGGAGGGGTCTTTATCACACCTTTGGAGAAGGATTTTAATAAGATAAAGGCAGCGGATATTGAAAAAATTTTGGATGAGGTTGCCGTTACAAAGGACGTTGAACAGAAAATTATTGAGGGGATATTGTGCAAGCAGAATGTGCAAGGTGAGCATCAAGTAGAGTGACATTCAGATAAAATTATTTTAAAACATATTAATATTTTTTAGAACATGGAAAGAAGGCAACCGTTTGTGAGCGTGGGGATTATGCACGCGGATAAAATAAAATTCAAATTAAACGGGAACTATAAGCTGTCGGGATGCAAGTTGTCTGAATTACATGGCGAGTGCATGTGCCAGTCAGAGAAGCCTTATGTCGGCTCTCAAGAGGTTGAGCAAAGGGGCAATGAGCTCCTATTTGACGGCAATTTTTACAAGGAATTTATTCTTACTCCTGTTGTTGATGAGTCTAATCCTGACAGTGAAACTTTCTGGCTCAGAGATGTTGTCATTGGAGTGAATTTTCATTGGGAGAGGAAAGAAGATGAAAAATTCAAGGGCTTTTTAAAATTTATCATAGACGGAGGAAAGGCATGTGCTGTTAACATGATTGGCATTGAGGATTATTTAAAGAGCGTCATCTCTTCTGAAATGAATGCATCTTCATCTCCGGAATTACTTAAGGCTCACGCTGTTATATCCAGGAGCTGGCTGATGGCACAGATTGAGAAGAGAGGAGTGATAAAGAAAAATGAGCAACAAATAAGTTCTTGTGTTGTCACTGACGATGAGGTGACAAAATGGTATGACAGAGAGGACCATAAGCTTTTTGATGTTTGTGCGGATGACCATTGTCAGAGATATGAAGGACTTACAAAAGAATCCACAAAGAACGTGGCTAAAGCGGTAGATGCTACATGGGGAAAAGTTCTTTCATACAAAGGAGAAATTTGTGATGCAAGATTTTATAAATGTTGCGGCGGAGTGCTGGAGGAATTTGAGAATGCCTGGGAGCCAAAGCATTATAATTATCTTTTGAATGTGCGTGATAATGAGGAGGCTGCCAAGGCTGAGGCTAAAGGGGATTTTAAGGATGCCCTGTCAAAAGATGATTTGACAATAGAGAAAAATGCAGAGAAATGGATTCTTGGCAATCCCGATTCTTTCTGTAATACTCATGATAAAAGAATTCTGAGTCAGGTTCTGAATAATTATGACCAGGAGACGGAGAATTTTTACAGATGGAAAGTGAATTATACGGCAGATGAAATTTCTGCAATTGCAAAGAAACGTTCCGGGATAGATTTTGGAACAATTACAGATATGATTCCCGTGGAGAGGGGAACGTCCGGGCGTCTTACTAAACTTAAAATTGTTGGAACCAAGAGAACCGTTACAATAGGAAAGGAATTGGAGATTCGCAAAACTCTTTCTGAATCACACCTTTACAGTTCCGCTTTTATTGTAAGGAAATATAATGCCGCAGGAGAAGAAATTAAAAATACTTCAAAAGAGGCAAATGAAAATATGCCTGCGAGATTTGAATTAATCGGGGCGGGCTGGGGACATGGCGTAGGACTTTGTCAGATTGGGGCGGCCGTTATGGGAGAGCGGGGATATAAGTTTGACCAAATTTTATTGCATTATTATCCAAATTCTGAAATTGTAAAAAAATACTAAAATGAGTGAAGATGTAAAAACTGTCGGGAGTCAAAAAAAGCCTGTGGTACAAAAGAGAAATCCTTGGTATTGGATTCCTACCCTGTATTTTGTGGAGGGTCTTCCGTACTTTGCAGTCAACACAATTTCTGTGTTGATGTTCAAGAAGTTAGGAATGTCCAATACGGATATTGCACTTTATACAGGTTGGCTTTACCTGCCTTGGGTTATTAAGCCTTTCTGGAGTCCTTTTGTGGATATTCTTAAGACAAAAAGATGGTGGACAGTTACAATGCAGTTGGTTATGGCGGTTGGTCTTGCACTTGTTGCATTTACCATACCGGTTGTGCCTGCGGCGCAAATTGCGGCCGGCAATGTTCCGGTCTCTCTGTTTACGGCATGTCTTGCAATTTTCTGGTTGGTAGCGTTTTCTTCTGCTACACACGATATTGCGGCTGACGGTTTTTATATGCTGGCGCTGGATTCTTCTGACCAATCTTTGTTTGTCGGAATCCGCAGCACGTTCTACAGATGTGCTTCAATTTTTGGACAGGGAGTGCTTGTGGTAATTGCCGGCTTGCTGGAAAATAGTATTGGTGTTGTTCCTTTGGCTTGGAGATATACAATTTTAATTCTGGCGGCATTGCTTGGTGTAGTTGGTCTTTATCACCTGTTTATACTGCCGCATCCGGCGTCTGACAGAAGCGTTGAGACTATTAAAGAGGAGGAAGGTATTAAGACAAATGTTGTCAAAGAGTTTTTTGAAACATTTGGCTCTTTCTTCCGCAAGCCGCAGGTTGGAATTGCAATTCTTTTTATGCTGTTCTTTAGATTGCCTGAGGCTCAGCTTATTAAACTTATTCAGCCGTTTCTTGTAGATCCTTTGAGCGCCGGAGGTCTTGGACTTAGCACTGAGGCTGTCGGCATCGTCTATGGAACTGTCGGTGTTTTGGGTTTAACAATCGGAGGAATAATCGGAGGTATCTGTGCAAGCCGCGGCGGCCTTAAAAAATGGTTGTGGCCAATGGCCTTGAGTATTTCTCTTACTTGTATAACATTTTGTTACTTAAGTCATTTCCCTCAATCCAGTCTTTTTGTAATTAATATTTGCGTCTTTATTGAACAGTTTGGATATGGCTTTGGCTTTACCGCTTTTATGTTGTTTATGATGTACTTTGCAGAGGGAGACCATAAGACATCTCACTATGCAATTTGCACCGCCTTTATGGCTTTGGGCATGATGCTTCCCGGCATGGCGGCCGGCTGGATAGAGGAGCATCTTGGCGGCTATAAACCGTTCTTCTGGTGGGTGTTTGCTTGCAACATTGCAACGCTTGTTGTTACCGCGCTGATTAAAGTTGACCCTAATTACGGGAAGAAAGTAAAAACAGTTAAATAAATTTGATATGAAAAGATTACATAAGTTTATTCTTGCCGTTGCAACTCTATTGTTTGCAACAGGTACGGGGAATTTTGCAAGCGCTCAGCTCGGACTTTTTAGCGGTGTTAAACCGGGTATAGAAGTCTTAAGAGACAATCATTTTAAAGAGCTTAAAGGGAAGAGAATAGGCCTTGTTACAAATCCGACCGGAGTGGATTCTGATTTAAATTCAGACATTGACATTCTCTTTAAAGCCCCTGAGGTTAAGCTTGTTGCGTTGTATGCGCCAGAGCACGGAGTACGCGGAGATGCTTATGCCGGAGCTGATGTTGCAGATCAAAAAGATTCTGCAACCGGACTTCCCGTCTATTCAATTTTTGGGAAGAACCGCAAGCCATCCGCCGAGATGTTAAAAGGAATTGATGCGCTGGTTTTTGATATTCAGGATATCGGCTGCCGTTCATATACTTTTGTGAGCACGCTCGGTTTGATAATGGAGGCGGCTGCAGAAAATAACAAAGAAGTTTATGTTCTTGACCGTCCTAATCCGCTTGGTGGTGAGAGAGTTGAAGGTAACCTTGTTGATACCGGTTACACTTCTTTTGTTAGCCAGTTTAAGATTCCGTATCTGTATGGTCTGACTCTTGGAGAGCTTGCGCAAATGTTAAACGGGGAGAAGATGTTGAAGGACGGAGAGCAGTGTAAACTTACCGTTATCCCAATGAAGGGCTGGCACAGAGATATGCTTTATGAGGATACCAAACTTCCATGGGTTTTGCCTTCTCCTCATATTCCGCAGATTGTTAACGCTTACTACTACCCGGTCAGCGGTATTCTTGGAGAATTGGGCTACATATCTGAAGGTGTGGGCTACACCCTTCCTTTCCAGTTGTTTGCAGCTGAATGGATTGAACCTCAGGAATTCAGCAGGGAAATGAACGCCCTTAAACTTAAGGGATTAGAGTTTCGTCCAATTTATTTTACTCCATTTTACGGAGCGCATAACGGACAGAATATGGGTGGTGTTCAGGTATTTATAACAAATTACAAGAAGGCCCGTCTGGTTGAGGTTCAGTTCTATGCAATGCAGGTTTTGGCTAAGATGTATCCCGACAGAAAAACTTTTGACTGCTGCAACAAGCAGCGCTTTAGTATGTTTGATGTTGTCTGCGGCACAAAATACATACGTGAGAAATTTTCCGAGAGATATGAATGGAAGGACGTTAAGAGTTTCTTTGAGAAGGATGAGGCGGCCTTTAAAGAGTTGAGCAAAAAGTATTACCTGTATAAATAGAAAAGAGTTTTTCCTGAACCACCCATACGCCGTAAACAGCGGATGATCTGTTTATTGCTAGTGTGGCATGGGTATTGCGCCTATTCTGTCGGGAGGAAGATTAAAGTGTTTGAGAATAAATTAAAAACATACTGATATGAAAACGACATTTTTAAAAAGTGCTCTCATTATGGCAGTTGCAGCAATTTTTGCTTTTACGGCAAATGATGCTTTTGCACAGATTGGAAATGGTGCGGCTCCGTCTAATCAGCAGCAGAAAAATAACGGAGGCTCATCTACAAGGCGTACTACCGAAGGTGTTGGAAAGGGTGCAGCTAAGTTTAATCAAAATAGAAATACAGGCGGCATAGGCAGCGGAGCAAGGCCAAACAACAACAACAGACATCAAAAATATATCCCCGGAAATCCAAACAGACGATTGGGATACAATCCATTCTCAGACGGCAGAAAAATTCACAGACCCGCTCCAATCCACAGAGGATATGAATATGGTTCACGTTTCTATACACGTCCGAGAGGCGCCTATTACATAAATGCAGGCGGATATGATTTCTATTTCTGGAACGGTATCTGGTACAGAGGGTATGGAAATTATTATGGAATTTCCAGACCTCCTGTCGGAACTCTGATTGCCCGCAATTTAATCTCTTCTATTTTGTATGCGGTTGATTACGTTGATACTTACTACTATGGTTACCGGCAACCCTATTATGTAGATGCTTACGGCAACTACTATACACCTGTAAACAGTTACTACATGAGAGTTGCAAACGCCCCGGCGGGGTCAGTCCTATATGACCTTCCAAGTGACTATCAGGAAGTAAATTACAACGGTCAAACTTACTACGCAGTAGGTAGTACAATTTACGAATACGTTTACATTAATGATAACAGCTACTACTTCCGTGCGGTAGGTGTTTATGAATAATTACCTGGCAGCGAGCGTCACAATATTCTTTATAACTTCAATCGCTTTTTCCATGCTCTCTAAAGGAACGTACTCCAGTTTGCCGTGGAAATTGTGTCCGCCTGCAAATAGGTTAGGGCAAGGGAGGCCGCGGAATGATAACATTGCTCCGTCAGTGCCGCCGCGGATTGGCTGAATGACAGGTTTTACGCTTGCCATTTTCATTGCTTCAATTGCCTGCTTTACAATGAAATATTTTGGCTCAACAATCTTTTTCATGTTGTAATATTGGTTCTTGATTTCCATTTTTACAACACCCTTTCCGTATTTCTTGTTAAGCTTCTCTCCAATCTTTTTCATCATCTTAATTCTGTCCTCATACTTTTTAATGTCATGGTCTCTAATGATGAAACTCATTTTTGCACTCTCCACTGTTCCGTTGAAATCTGTCAGGTGGAAAAATCCCTGATGTCCGCTTGTGTGCTCCGGTCTCTCTTTTGGAGGGAGCATATTTATCAGCTCATTTCCAATAAGCATGGCGTTGACCATTTTGCCCTTTGCATACCCCGGGTGGATATTGCAGCCTTGTATATTTATTTTTGCCGATGCCGCATTAAAGTTCTCATATTCAAGTTCTCCAATTGCTCCGCCATCTAGAGTGTAAGCGTATTGCGCGCCAAAATCTTTTACTGAAAAATGGTCAACTCCGCATCCGATCTCCTCATCCGGAGTAAAGGCTATTTTCACCTCTCCGTGTTTGAATTCTTTGTGTTCCATCATGTACTCCGCGGCGCACATAATCTCAGCAACGCCCGCCTTGTCATCTGCACCAAGAAGAGTAGTACCATCTGTCGTGATAATAGTCTGCCCTTTATATGCTTTCATTTCCGGGAAAGTCTTTACGGAAAGTTTTAGTTTTAGAGTTTTGTTAAGCGGAATATCTTTGCCGTTATAGTTCTTGATAATCTGCGGTTTAATGTCTCTGCCGCTTGCATCCGGTGCTGTATCTACGTGTGCGATAAAACCAATTGTCGGAACTTTTTTTGTCCCGACAGATTTTTTACCGCCGCTCTTTTTTGTGCCGTCAAGATTTGCCGGGACAGTGGCCATCAAAACTCCCTGTTCTGAGATTGTGGCATTGATGCCCATTTTTTGCAGTTCATCTGAAAGCATCTTAAGTAAATCAAATTCACGCTTTGCGCTCGGGGCCGTCTTAGAATCAGGGTCCGATGTTGTCCATACGGATACGTATCTGAGAAATTTGTCTTGTACCTTTTCCATAATTATTTTGTGTTTTTATTTATTCTGGTCTCTAACAGAGATTTACGCGGCTATTGCCGCTTGGATGCCCGAGCTTTGCGAGGGCATCCGGTCTTGTTATTATTACTTCTTTGTTATTTCTTTTGGTTTCTTGGAATCATGCAGGCAACTGTAAATCAAGAACGTAATCAGCAGGACGTACATAAGCATGCCCACATACTGCGCGCCGGCAGTCCCCATCCAATTCTTTGCCAGCAAATCCTTCCCTGAGAATCTGATGATTGCAGAGACAACACCCATAAGTGCGCCGCCCGCAATGAAGCCGCTGGCCAGTAAAGTACCTTTATCCTTTCTTGCTGTATTTACAGCCTCATCCTTGCTCCTAGTGCTTACGTACCAGGCAATTGCACCGCCAATCAAAAGCGGAAGGTTCAAATCCAGAGGAATGAACATTCCAAGTGCAAAAGCCAGTGCCGGCACTCCGCAGAAATTAAGAATCAGAGCAATAATAGCACCGATTCCGTAAAGTGCCCAAGGTGCGGACTGCCCGCTCATAAGCGGCTCAATCACAGCTGCCATGGCATTTGCCTGCGGTGCAACAAGAGCGTTGGGTCCCGTAAATCCGTAAGTTTGGTTCAGAACAATCATAACGCCTCCAACGGTTGCGGCGGCAACAAGAGTTCCAAGGAACTTCCAGCTCTCCTGAACTTTTGGAGTAGAGCCTATCCAATATCCTATTTTTAAATCAGTTATAAAGCTTCCCGCAACGGACAGCGCGGTACAAACCACGCCGCCGATAATCATTGATGATACCATTCCGGGCCATCCTTTTAGTCCGCAGGCAACAAGAATAACGGAACCTAAAATCAGAGTCATCAGGGTCATTCCGCTTACAGGATTAGATCCGACAATTGCAATTGCGTTTGCGGCAACCGTCGTGAACAAAAATGCAATTACCGCTACAATCAGCAGGGCCACAATGGATAACATCAGCTTGCCCGTGTCCGGAATTACGCCAAAATAGAAAAATATGAAAGTTGCAGCCAGCGCGGCAACAAGTCCCCACACAATAATTTTCATGCTAAGGTCCTTTTGTGTTCTCACCACGGCTTCTTCTTCCGCTCCCTTTTTCTTGCCCCTAAAACTCTTGGTGGCCAGGGAGAATGCGGATTTTATAACTCCGGCAGATTTTATAATACCTATGATACCTGCCATTGCAATGCCGCCTATTCCAATTTGTCTTGCGTATGTTTTAAAGATAACCTCCGGTGCCATAGCGGAAACACCGGCAAAAGTTGTCCCTAAAAAAGTAACCGTATCCGGTCCGCAAATTATGCTCATAAGAGGAATAATTACAAACCATACAAGGAAAGATCCGCAGCAAATTATGAATGCATATTTAAGTCCGATTATATATCCGAGTCCCAGTACCGCCGCTCCGACATTCAGTTTTACGAGCAATTTAGCCTTGTCTGCAACAACGGTTCCCCAATGCGCCACGGTAGTATAAACCGTCTCTGACCACCAGCCAAAGGAGGATATGATGAAATCATATATACCTCCGACAAGACCGCTTAGCAAAAGAAGTTTTGCTCCTCCGCCTTCTCCCTCTCCGCTCTTAAGTACTTGAGTAGTAGCGGTTGCCTCAGGGAAGGGATACTTCCCGTCCATCTCCTTTACAAAATATTTTCTGAATGGGATCAAAAACAAAATGCCAAGCACGCCTCCTAACAAGCTGCTCAAGAAGACTTTAAAGAAGTCAATGGAAATTTGCGGATATTTTGCCTGCAGAATGTAAAGGGCCGGCAACGTAAAAATTGCGCCGGCAACAATCCCACCGGAACAGGCTCCGATAGATTGAATAATCACATTCTCTCCAAGTCCGTTTTTTCTCTTTAATGCGCTTGAAAGTCCTACTGCTATTATCGCGATAGGTATTGCGGCTTCAAAAACCTGTCCGACTTTAAGGCCAAGGTAAGCTGCTGCTGCAGAGAAGATTATAACCATCAAAAGCCCGACGCTCACGCTATAGACGGTGGCCTCGGGGTACTTTCTGTCGGGAGAAAGAAGAGGTTTATACTCCGGTGCTTTTTCTTGTTGTTTATTTGTGTCTGCCATAAGTTTTTATGTTTGGTATGCGAAGGTACAAAAAACCTTGCGTCTGTG
>DAIRSJ010000059.1:1789-9814 GCA_036804445.1 Candidatus Egerieousia sp. | reverse complement strand
TAGCAAGCCCCCCAATAACTCTCCATAAAACTATCATCAGCCGTCCACAACCACCTGTAATATGTACCTCCTCTGTTTCCAAAATCTACAGTTGCATTAAAGCTGTCCGCCATAAGTTCTGACTCGTAAATAGCAGAACCGGATGTCAGACCTTCAATCTTTAAATACAAATTGTTAGTCATATACCCAGCGGAAGCAACGCTGTTAACAGCGTCTTTTACATCAATTGCATCCTTTGGCTGCTCATTCAAACTGCATGACGCCATAACAAAAAGCGCTAAGAATAAAAATATATACTTTTTCATAATCTTCTCAAATTAGAATGTGAATTCAACACCTGCAGAATACTCCTTTGTATTAGGGTAGTTTGCTGAGGCCACGTTGCTGTCAATCTCAGGATCAAATCCTTTGAACTTTGTGAATGTCAAAAGGTTTCTTCCTACCAAATAAACTCTTATGCTCTTGACGATTCTAAGCGGTGCAACAGCATCCTGTCCGAATGTATAAGAGAGTTGTAGATTCTTAAGTCTGACAAAAGAGGCATTCTCCTCATATCTTGAGTCCAACTGAGGAGTCTCTGATACGTTAGGGTATGTCGTTCTTTGACCGGGATACTGCCAAGTTTCTGTCAGCATCTTTTTAGCCTGATTTGTTGTAGATGATTGCTGAGCATTCTCAATAAAATACAAATCATTATCAAAAATCCACTTGTCAAACATTCCGATAAAGTTGGCCTGAATTCCAAAGTTCTTCCACATAAAGTCTAACTGGACGCCGCCTGCCCATGGAGCATACTCATTATGTCCTGTAAAAACTGCATTGCTGCTGCTGTAAACAGAGGTGATTTTACCGTCTTTATCATACCAAAGTTGCTTACCGTTTGCAGGATCAACACCGGCATATTTAACTTCAAAGAACTCTCCATAAGCGTGACCTGTCTGAAGTTTAAGACCTGTCCCGGAAAGCACAAACTCGTCACGTCCGCCAAACAGCTTGGTAATCTTATTCTTGTTGTAGCTGACATTGGCTGTAACGTTAAACATTGTATTCCTTGTCTGAATGACATTGAAAGTTAAGGTTGCCTCTATACCGGTATTTCTCATATTTGCAACGTTACCCCAGCCGGAGCTGAAACCTGTTGAATATGAGTAAGGAATAGAAATCAACATATTCTTTGTAGTCTTTCTGTATGCATCAACTTGTGCTGTTACAAAATTAAATAATCTGAACTCCAGACCCAAAGTCATGTTCTCTACGGTCTCCCAAGTTAATTTACTGTTGGAAGCATTAGAAATGCTCCAAGAGCCTGTTCCATTGTATGAAGCTCCCGTAGAAACAAGTCCCAATGATAAATAATTATCAATTCCCGAGTTGCCGGTAGTTCCGTAAGATGACTTAAGTTTTAACTCATCAAGCCACTTGACGTTCTTAAGGAATCCCTCTTTCTTCATGTCCCACATAGCACCTGCGGACCAGAAGTTAGCATATCTGTTTGCGCTTCCAAAGAGAGAGGAACCGTCACGTCTGAATGAACCGTTTAGGAAATATTTCTCTGCATAATTGTAATCCAACCTGCTGAACAGTGAGTTCATCTTATACTGAGAATAACTGAAAGTCGGCTGATTGTAAGTAACACCTGTAGCTACCGTTGTCATCCTGGCATCTGTTGTTGTTGTTGAACTTGCACCAAAACCTCTTGTGTTTGAAATCATTGCCTCTTGTCCAACCAAAGCGTCAAAGTTATGATTCTCACCTAGCGTAAGTTTATACTCCGCAGTGTTGGTAGAGGTCATTCTATAGAATCTGCTGAAAGACTCGGAAGCACCGGTATCAGAACCGAAAACATCATTAACTTCCGGAAGCCACTGTACCCAAAAACGGGTATCCTGACCTTCCAATGCCTGAGCAAACCTGAAAATTAGATTTTTGATCGGAGTAATCTCCTCATACATGTTGCCGTTTAGAGCAACATAATTGGTCTGTCTCGGCTGAATTCCGTTAAGATATCTCCAGCCCCACCAGTTATTATCAGTAATATAATCCTGATAAGCGCCGTAACCCAAGAATTTGCCGTTGGCATCTGTCTTTATTTCATAAGGAGTCTTATAAGGCAAACTGAAGAATGAGCCCCAGATAACACCGTTTGCAGTATTTCTGGTACCATCTGACCAAAGAGCAACTTTTCTGACTCTATAACTCAAATCAAGGTTCAGACCAATCTTCAACCAATCCGTAATTTCTGAATTGATGTTGCTTCTTACGCCATATCTTGTTAAGTTATTATTTCTAAAAATTGCACTCTGCCTAACTGCATTTGCAGAAATATAATAGTCTGTTTTGTTACTTCTTCCTGCAAAAGAGACGTCTGTCTTGTAAGTAGGAGCAGTCTGATTCATAAAGTACCTCTTCCATCCGCCGCCAATATTATTATTCAAACGGAATGTCTTAAGAGTCTGGAAATCAGTGTTTGTCTTCAAAGACGGGTCTACAAGTTCTCTGTATGCAAACCACTCCTTTGGATTCATCATTGTTTCAGGCTTGTAAGCAAGACTGGATGCACTGTATTGGAATGAAACTTTAGCCTCCGGTCTCTCTCCGCCGCCCTTCTTTGTAGTAATGTAAACTACTCCGTTGGCAGCACGTGAACCGTAAATTGCAGTTGCTGAAGCATCCTTCAAAACCGTAATGCTGGAGATATCATTCTGGTTCAAAGTCTGGAAAACAGTTGAACTAACAGGCGAACCATCCAAAATAAACAGGGGTGTATTGGATGCATTGATGGAGTTAATTCCTCTCAATCTCATGCTGACCGTTGAACCCGGGTCTCCTGATGATGAATAAATCTGCAAACCTGCAACTTGTCCTTGAAGTGCATCCGCTACGTTGATGGTAGGTTTATCCTTTAAGGTCTTGGCCTTTACCGTGGTAGCAGCACCAACGACAGTGCTCAATTTCTTGGCCGAACCGTATCCTACAACGATTGTCTCAGCAAGAAGATTTGCATCTTCTTCCATGGCAACGTTGATAACAGATCTCCCGTTAACAGGAATCTCAACGGTCTTATAGCCAACTGAAGAGAAAACAAGAACGGCATCCTTTCTTACGCTTATTACGTACTGACCGTTATAATCAGTAGCAACGCCGTTCTTTGTCCCCTTTACCATAACCCCCGTACCTTCCAACGGATACTTTTCCGTTGCGCTGGTTACGGTTCCCGTTACTTTTATTGTCTGTGCGCCCACAAATTGAGGAACACAAAGCAACAGCAACGCTAAAACAAATGTGATTCGTTTCATTGGTTAAATTTTAAGTTAATTTTAGTAGTGTTGTTTTAATTAATATTTTGTAATAGTTTTTCTCTGGTGCAAAAATACCTTGGCAAGGTACTTAATTTTATGTATTTGACAAAATTTTCTATCCAGGCTACTTTATGCAGATGCATTTCTTCCGTAAAACGCAACATTTTTGTTATATTTGTAACTGATTTTTCTAATAGTACTCTTAAACAGGTTAAAAAATGATTGGAATATTTGATTCTGGAGCGGGTGGACTTTCAGTTTGGAAGGAACTTATAAAACTTTTGCCATCAGAGTATTACTTCTATATATCCGATTCGGCATACTGTCCTTACGGGCCAAAAAGTAAAGATTTGATAGTAAAAAGGGCTACTGCAATATCCCGCTTTTTAATTGAAAGGGGCGCGGAAATAATTGTTGTCGCGTGCAATACCGCAACCGCCGGAGCAATAACAGAGCTTAGACAACAATTTGATATTCCGTTTGTTGGAATGGAACCGGCAGTTAAGCCGGCTGCCATTGAAACGCAAACAGGAGTCATTGGAGTACTTGCAACTCAAGGAACTTTTAACGGACGGCTGTACATACACACTTCTGAAAAATTTGCAAGAGAAAATGACATAAAGATTGTTGAGAGGGTCGGAGACGGACTGGTTGAACTGGTAGAGCGAGGAAAAACTGAAACACCTGAAGCAGAAGCACTTGTAAAGAAATATCTGGACCCTATGATTGAAGCGGGAGCGGATTATGTTGTGCTTGGATGCACGCACTATCCATTCCTTGTCAACACCATAAACAAGGTATCTGATAATAAAATTAAAGTAATAAATCCTGCGCCCGCAGTAGCCAAACAGACCAAAATTCTTCTGCATAAAGAGAGATTATCCAACAAGAATAAAAATAATTGCCGTCGCGACAGTAATGAAGAAAAAAACACCGTCTCTACAACAGGCTCAAATATAGATATTTTAAAAGGCATGGCATTAAAAATAGTAGGTGATGAATTAGCCGCAGGAGAGATCACAGAGCAAAACGCACTTACCTTTCAAAACGCAATTTTTAAACATATTGATATTTGAATGAATGATAAAAGTAACGGTAATGTTACTTTTATTTATATATTTACATTCTAAACTAATAACAATCAAATAATCATTTATGAATTTAACTAACGTACTTTTCTATCTTGTCCCCCTTGCATCTCTGGTTGCGCTTGGATTTGCATATCTATTTTACAAGCAGATGCTTAAACAAGACGAGGGAACCCCTAGGATGAAAGAGATTGCGCTGTATGTAAGACAAGGCGCAATGGCTTACCTTAAACAGCAGTATAAAGTTGTCGCAATTGTATTTGTGATTCTTTCTGCTTTTTTTGCTGTATTGGCATATGGATTTAATATTCAAAATCCATGGGTACCGTTTGCTTTTCTTACAGGCGGATTTTTCAGCGGACTTGCAGGCTTCATTGGAATGAAGACGGCGACCTATGCTTCCGCAAGAACTGCAAATGCTGCAATGAAATCTTTGAACTCAGGACTTAAGGTTGCATTCCGCAGCGGTGCCGTTATGGGTCTTACTGTTGTAGGACTTGGACTGCTTGATATTTCTCTGTGGTTCTTAATTTTGCACGCAGTGTATCCTAATGACTTGGTGGTTATTACAACAACAATGCTAACATTCGGAATGGGTGCTTCCACACAGGCTTTGTTTGCAAGAGTCGGAGGCGGTATCTATACTAAAGCCGCTGATGTCGGCGCGGACCTTGTAGGGAAAGTTGAAGCAGGAGTTCCTGAGGATGATCCAAGAAATCCCGCAACAATTGCAGATAATGTCGGTGATAATGTAGGAGATGTAGCAGGAATGGGAGCAGACCTTTACGAGTCTTATTGCGGAAGCGTACTTGCAACCGCAGCTCTTGGCGCTACCGCATTCGCTTTCTCTCCGGAAGCACAACTTAAAGGTGTATTTGCACCGATGTTGATTGCCGCCGTAGGTGTATTTCTTTCTGTAATAGGTATTTATTTGGTTAAGACAAAAGAGGGAGCCGGCATGAAACAGTTGCTTAAATCATTAAGCATCGGAGTAAATACGGCGGCCATTTGTATTGCAATTTTTACATTCATTATATTGTATGTTCTGAAACTTGACCACTGGATTGGAATATCGTTTTCTGTTATTGCCGGACTGGTTGCAGGTGTTATAATAGGCAAGAGTACAGAGTATTACACATCTCACTCTTACAAGCCGACTCAAAAGATAGCTCAAAGCGCGGAGACCGGTCCGGCTACAGTTATTATATCCGGAATTGGTACCGGTATGATTTCCACTGCAATACCCGTTATTGTAATAAGTATTGCAATAACTCTTGCATTTTTGTGCGCAATCAATTTTGATGTGGCAAATATGTTCAGTTCACAAAATTTAAGCTACGGTCTTTACGGAATTGGCATTGCAGCCGTTGGCATGTTGTCCACACTTGGAATAACCTTAGCAACAGATGCTTACGGACCTATAGCTGATAACGCCGGAGGAAATGCGCAGATGAGCGAACTTGGAGAGGATGTCCGCAACAAGACGGATATGCTTGATGCTCTTGGAAATACAACTGCCGCCACAGGAAAGGGATTTGCGATTGGTTCTGCTGCATTGACAGCTCTTGCACTTCTTGCATCTTACATCGATGAAATAAAAATTGCGCTTGTCAGAGTTGCTCACGGAGCGGCTGACGGAATGGTTGCGATTGAAGGACAATTAAGGTCTTTAAAAGATGTTCAAAGCGCAGGAATTTCTGACTTTATGGATTGGTATAATGTAAGTTTTATGAATCCGAAAGTGCTTGCAGGAATTTTCATTGGCGCAATGCTTGCATTTTTGTTCTGCGGACTCACGATGGGTGCCGTTGGACGTGCTGCCCAAAAAATGGTTGAAGAAGTAAGAAGACAATTTAAGGCAGACAAAGGCATCTTGGAGGGAACATCCAAACCCGATTATGCACGCTGCGTAGGAATTTCAACCAGAAGCGCTCAGCATGAAATGGTTGGACCGTCAATTCTTGCTATAATTGCTCCTATCGCTGTAGGTATTGTTTTTGGAGTTGCAGGCGTTCTTGGACTTTTGATTGGAGGTCTTTCAAGCGGCTTTGTTTTGGCTATTTTTATGGCAAATTCAGGCGGAGCATGGGACAATGCCAAGAAGTTTGTAGAAGAGGGTAATTTGGGCGGAAAAGGCTCTTATGCACACAAGGCTACAGTTGTCGGAGATACTGTCGGGGACCCATTTAAAGATACAAGCGGTCCTTCACTGAATATTCTAATCAAATTGATGAGCATGGTATCCATTGTGATGGCAGGTATAACAGTAGCAATTACATTGTTTTAGAAACACTTAGCAATTTCTTTCTGGAAAAAATATTTGCAAAGAGAATTATAATTTTTTATATTTGGGACGCTTAACATAAAATTTAGTTATGCGTCCCTTAAATTTTTTCTCTATACGCAAAGATGCCCTTTGGGGTGATGAATCGTGGGAGATTTCTGCGGTTGAAGGCAATGAATCCGTGCTTTATGTAGAAAGCCCTCAAGAGAGGGAGAGAAGATTGTTTGCCGACAGCGATGAAGATAAAATCCAAAATCCTGATAATAAGGGGACTACGTTGCCGCAGTTAATTGAGCAATACAAAGACAGGTTGGTCGGAGAGAAGGTGTGGAAGAAATACGGCAGCAAGTTTCCAGTGCTGGTAAAGTTTATTAACGCTAAAGATGACCTCTCCATCCAAGTGCATCCAAATGATGAAATTGCAAAGAAAAGAGGATATCCAAACGGCAAGACGGAGTTGTGGTATGTTGTTGATGCTGTCGGAGAAGCATACATTATGGACGGCTTTAAAGAGGATATGGAGCCGGAGCGATTGCGCTCGATGGTGAAAGAAGATATGAACTCCCGTGACCCAATAGGAAGGGATAGTGAATGGACAGCCCTTGGCGGGACAATGAAGAATGTTGCCGGGGCGCCGGAAGATTTGTACGGCTATAAGATAACGCAATCTCTTAACAGGCATGTGGCTAAGAAAGGAGACTGGTATTTCATTCCTGCAGGCAGAGCTCACAGCATAGGTTCAGGCGTATATATTGTTGAAATACAACAAACTTCCAACCTTACATATAGATTGTTTGATTACAACAGAGTTGATAAAAATGGTCACCGCAGAAAGCTTGATGTTGACGATGCATTAGCTGCAATTGATTACTCACGTATTCCTTTTAACAAGGACACCGGGAACATTTTTGAAATTAATAAAGCAAACGACGGGGAATCTGAAATTGAACAACTTGTCTCCTGCAGTTACTTTACTACGTCTATGATTAACTTAAGGTGCAGCAAAAAGGAAACCTCTATTATACAAAGGGACCTCAAAGAGTTCACTTTTGATTTCTCATCTTTTGATTCTTTTGTAATTTTTGTTTGCACCAACGGGGCGGGTAAAATCTGTTTTATTGATGATGAGTCCGGTGACTCGGAAAACACAGATGAACAGTGTATTATAATCAAGAAGAGTGATGTCTATTTTCTTCCGGCATGCCTGAAATCCGTGAAAATAAAATACGATTGTGATTTAAGAATCCTTGAGACTCACATAGATTAACGCGGAAGATTAAAAATTTTGAGGCAACGCCGATAAGCGCTGCCTTTTTTATTTCATTGTACCGCCGATAATATCAAGCAGTTCTGC
>DAIRSJ010000059.1:0-1689 GCA_036804445.1 Candidatus Egerieousia sp. | reverse complement strand
GTCACCTTGCGGGTACTCTGCACTGAACTGATTCTTGTTTTAACCTCTTTTAAAGATGCCATGACATTATTACCTCAAATTTTTATTTGCAGCCGACACTTACTCGCACTTACGCATTAACTTGATTCGCACTCATTTTAGCCGTTTCTTCCATAACCTTCATCATATCATCTGAGATGACACCGCTATTAAGTTGCTCCAGCACATCCTTATGATTCAACTTCATGGAACGTAAATAACTAGCCTCAAAATCTGTAACTTTCTCCATTGGAACATCCTTTAAAAGTCCGTGAGTTCCGCAATACAAAATCGCAATCTGCTCCTCCACGGACATAGGAGAATATTGCGGCTGAACAAGCAGTCTGGTATTCTTTCTTCCCTTGTCAATCGCCATCGCGGTGACTTTATCCATTTCTCCTCCAAACTTTGTAAATGACTCAAGCTCTTGATATTGCGCCTGGTCAATCTTAAGCGTTCCTGCAACCTTTTTCATGGATTTGATTTGCGCATTTCCGCCAACACGGGAAACTGAAATTCCGACGTTAATTGCCGGACGATTTCCCTGGTTGAACAAATCCGTATCCAAAAATATCTGACCGTCCGTAATTGAAATTACATTAGTCGGAATGTATGCCGCAACGTCGCCTTCCTGAGTCTCAATAATCGGAAGCGCGGTAAGAGAACCTCCTCCTTTCACCTTCCCTTTAAGGCTGTCCGGGAGGTCATTCATTTGTTCTGCAACCTCTTGCTGATCAATAATTTTAGCGGCTCTTTCCAAAAGCCTGGAGTGCAAGTAGAAAATATCTCCGGGGTAAGCTTCACGTCCGGACGGTCTGCGCAAAATCAGAGAAACCTCTCTGTATGACACCGCTTGCTTAGACAAGTCATCGTAAACAACCAGCGCATCACGCCCGGTATCTCTGAAATACTCACCTATTGCAGCTCCTGCGAATGGTGCAAAGTACTGAAGCGCAGCAGGATCACCGGCTGTCGCGACTACTACGGTAGTGTAGTCCATTGCACCGTACTGTCTTAAAACATTTACAAGACTCGCGACGGTTGAACCTTTCTGACCTATTGCAACATATATGCAGTAAACGGGTTTGCCAGCCTCGTAATTATCTCTCTGATTGATTATTGCGTCAATTGCGATTGCGGTTTTTCCGGTCTGGCGATCTCCGATAATCAACTCTCTCTGCCCGCGGCCGATTGGAATCATTGAGTCAATTGCCTTTATACCGGTTTGAAGCGGCTGATTTACAGGCTGACGGAAAATTACGCCCGGAGCCTTTCTTTCCAAAGGCATCTGACAAAGTTCTCCGGTTATTGCACCGCGTCCGTCAACGGGTTCTCCCAACGGGTTGATAACTCTTCCTAACAAACTCTCTCCCACACGGATAGAAGCAATACGTTTTGTACGCTTAACGGTAAATCCCTCCTTGATTTCATCTGTCGGTCCAAGTAAAACCGCACCGACATTATCAGCCTCAAGGTTCATAACAACCGCCATCTCCCCGTTCTCAAATTCCAATAGCTCATTTGCTTCCGCATTACGCAAGCCATAGATGCGGACAACACCGTCGCTGACCTGCAAGACAGTGCCCACCTCATCCATTTGCACTTGACTCTCAATACCTTCCAGCTGTTTGCGCAAAACTTCCGAAACCTCGCTTACATTAATATTATCTG
>DAIRSJ010000058.1:3122-9950 GCA_036804445.1 Candidatus Egerieousia sp. | reverse complement strand
TTGCAATTGTAATGATGCTGGTTGTAAGTCATTTTGCAACAGCAGCATCTGAGGCTATTCTTATTGCTCAACCGGATAGTCTGGAGACTGCGGTTGGAAATAAAGACGGGAGCATAAAAATGGTTGACCCTCCATATGCTTCTGTTGCGGAGGTTATTACAAGTTCAGCTGCAGCGGGAGGTGATGCAAGGGTGCAGAGGGAGCAAAGTTCCCAATTCAGTTCCACTATGAAAGGATTGTTGAAAACGCTTGCTGCAAGAGACTCCAGAAAATCTGATAACCAAGAGATTATATCTGTGCAGTTACAAAGTCTGGTATTGCACAATCCAATAAACGATTATTACATCTACACGTTAAAAAAACTCAGAGTCTAAAATAAATTTGTTTAGACAACCAGCTAAACTTCCGGCAAAAAAAATAAAAATTCAGGTTTGTTAATAGCTTGGAGTTTGGCCACTTATGTTTTACTTACAAATTTATTTTTTACTTACAATGACACAAACAATAGAGAATGAAAGCATATTAACTTTCACTCACCCTTATTTAATTAAGAAAGAGAAAGGCGGATTAGGCAAGTTATTTGGCGGCAGTTCAATGGCTTACCAACCTACCGGCAGCGAAATCAAAAAACAAAGAATTTGCTTTCAGATGGAAGATATTACTCCGCTTGCGAACATGCTTGCAGAATGCAAATTTCCTGAATCACCTAATTTTAAGGCAAATCCGGCAGCAGACAGCGCACGCATGGAAGTCCTTTATTCTAAAGACAACCAATTTGCTGCAGTACAATTATTCCAGTATATTCCATTTGAATATAAGGTTTTCAGTCCCATTCATATTTACACTAATCAGGAAGCCGTTGCTTTTTTGAATTTCATGAATACTATTAAGTAAAATACTGTACTTTAAGTACTATCACTTACAAGATAAACATCATTAGATGTTCAATGAGGTGGCTAAAATTTAGCCGCCTCATTTTTTGCCTTTGAAATTCTAGGTTTTAGCTAATACTTTTCTTTTTTTATTGCACTAATATTTATAAATTTGTACGCTTTTATTAAGAAAAAGTTGAAATACTAACATAGATTTTTCAAATAAACTAAATTTAAATACGAATAATGAGTAAGATTACTTCCCCAGAAGATCTGCTGAAAATTAAAAATGATTACGCAGAACGGATGAAATTAAGAGAAGAAGCTCAGGAAGTGACACCTGCTAAAGTTAGCGGCTTGAACACGGGCACAAAGAAAATTCAAATTCTTTGCTGCTCTTCTGTTTGCTGTCTATCTTCTAAGAGCGGCGAAATTGCAGACAAATTCTGTCAATTAGCCAAAGAGCAGAATGTTACTGATAGAGTTGATGTTATTAGAACAGGATGTTTTGGATTTTGTGAAAAAGGTCCTAACGTTAAAATTGTCCCGGATAATACTTTCTACACAGAGGTTAAACCTGATGATGTAGATGAGATTTTTAAGACTCATATTTTAGGTGGCAAGCGTGTTGACCGTCTGCTATTTGAGGATCCAAAAACTCATAAACGAATACCAGATTCAAAGGATATGAATTTCTATCGCAAACAAATGCGCGTTGCTCTTAGAAACTGCTGTTTTATTGACCCTGAGGACATTAAGGAATACATAGCTCGCGACGGGTACATGTCACTTGCTAACTGTATTAAGAAGATGACTCCTAAAGAAGTCATAGAGGTTGTTAAGAAGTCAGGTCTTAGAGGGCGCGGTGGTGCAGGCTTCCCTACAGGAATGAAATGGGAATTTGCATCAAAATCTGTGAGCGACGTTAAGTACGTTGTCTGCAACGCTGATGAGGGTGATCCTGGAGCATTTATGGACCGTTCCATAATGGAGGGTGACCCTAACTCAATTATTGAGGCAATGGCAATTTGCGGATACGCCATAGGTGCAGAAAATGGATTGGTATACATAAGAGCGGAGTATCCATTAGCTGTAAAGAGGTTAAAAATTGCAAGAGAGCAAGCTCGAAAACTTGGTTTGCTTGGCAAGAATATCTTTGGAAGTAATTTTAATTTTGATATTGATATTCGCTACGGAGCCGGCGCATTTGTGTGCGGAGAAGAGACCGCCCTTATACACTCTATGGAGGGAAAACGAGGAGAGCCTACTCTTAAGCCACCATTCCCCGCAGTTAAAGGTTATCTTGGCAAGCCAACCAACGTAAACAACGTTGAGACACTAGCTAATATTCCTCCCATCTTCCTAAAGGGACCGGATTGGTTCAATAAGATCGGCACAGAGAAATCCAAGGGCACCAAAGTGTTTGCATTGGCAGGAAAGATTAATAACCAAGGACTTGTAGAGGTTCCAATGGGAACTACATTGAGAGAGGTTATTTACGATATTGGAGAAGGGATCAAGGGCGGAAAGAAATTTAAAGCAGTACAAACCGGAGGTCCTTCTGGAGGCTGTTTAACTGAAAAGGACTTGGATACCCCTATTGACTATGACAATCTTATGGCTGCGGGTTCAATTATGGGTTCCGGCGGAATGATTGTGATGGATGAGGATGATTGCATGGTTGCGATAGCAAAATTCTACTTGGAATTTATTGTTGGCGAATCTTGCGGAAAATGTACTCCTTGCCGTGTAGGCAATAAAAGAATGCTTGAAATTCTTAACAGAATTGTAGACGGAAAGGGAGATATGGAAGACCTTAAAAAGATGCGCACACTTGCTAATGTAATTAAAGACTGTGCGTTGTGCGGTTTGGGCCAGACATCTCCAAACCCCGTTCTTTCTACTATGGACAATTTCTATGATGAGTATGTTGCTCACGTAAAGGACAAGACCTGCCCTGCAAAACATTGCCAAAATTTGCTTACATATACTATTAACCCTGAGAAGTGCCAGGGATGTACAGCATGTGCAAAAACTTGCCCGGGTAATGCAATCGTCGGTACTCCAAGAAAACCACACACTATTCTTCCAGACAAATGCATCAAATGCGGTATGTGTATGAGCCGCTGTAAATTTGGTGCAATTTCAGTTTGTTAATATTTGAGAAATCATGGAAAAAACAGTTACATTAAAAATAGATAAACACACAGTCACAGTTCCGGAAGGAACGATTGTCCTTGATGCTGCAAAGAAAGTTGGTGTTGATATTCCTACTCTTTGCTACATCAACATGGAAGGAACAGCAGTAAAGAGTAATCCTACATCCTGCAGAATTTGCGTTGTAGAAGTTGAGGGAAGAAAGAATCTTGCACCGGCTTGTGCAACAGCATGTACAGAGGGGATGATTGTACACACCAGCACAACAAGGGTTCTTAATGCAAGAAGAATTGTTGCGGAGCTTATTCTTTCTGACCACCCTAACGAGTGTCTTGTTTGCCCTAAGAGCGGAAAATGCGAATTGCAAAAACTTGCTCAGAGGTTCAATATAAGAGAGATGCCGTTTGCAGGAGGCGAACTATCGCAGAGAACAAAAGAGATTACAGCTGCTATTGTGAGAAATATGGACAAATGTATCCTTTGCCGCAGATGTGAAAACGTTTGTAACAATGTTCAGACAGTTGGAGCACTTGGTGCAATTAAGAGAGGTTTCAATACAATGATTGCTCCCGCATTTGAAAGGAACCTTGCTGACAGTGAATGTACATATTGCGGACAATGCGTAGCAGTTTGTCCCACAGGTGCTTTGAGTGAACATGATTATACAAACAGACTGTTGGATGACCTTGCCGATTCTGATAAAACAGTTATCGTACAAACAGCTCCATCTGTCAGAGCAGCTCTTGGAGAGGAGTTTGGACTTCCTGCCGGAACGCTTGTTACAGGCAAAATGGTTGCAGCTCTTAAAGAACTTGGATTTGCAAAAGTGTTTGATACTGATTTTAGTGCGGACCTTACTATTATGGAGGAAGGTGCAGAAATTATTGACAGACTTACACATTTTTTAAATAAAGACAAACTTGTAAGACTTCCCATTCTTACATCTTGCTGTCCTGCGTGGGTCAATTTCTTTGAGAAACAATTCCCTGATATGCTGGATATTCCATCGACAGCAAGAAGTCCTCAACAGATGTTTGGCTCCATAGCAAAAACATGCTGGGCGGAGATGATGGGTGTTCCTAAAGAAAAACTTATTTGCGTCTCTATAATGCCATGTCTTGCTAAAAAATATGAGTGCTCAAGAGAGGAGTTCAAAAAGAACGGAGTTCCAGATGTTGACTATTCTTTGTCTACAAGGGAGCTTGCAGAACTTATTAAGAAAGCCAACATTAATTTCAACTCTCTTCCAGATGAAGACTTTGACCAGCCCCTTGGCGAATCAACAGGAGCAGGAGTTATTTTTGGTGCAACAGGCGGAGTATTAGAAGCAGCACTGCGTACCGTATATGAAGTATATACAAAGAAAAAACTTACAAACATAAACTTTGCGGAAGTAAGAGGCCTAGATGGCATCAAGAAAGCTACAATAGATTTGAACGGCTTTCCTCTGCACGTTGGAATTGCCAACGGACTTGGAAATGCGCGCAGACTTTTGGAAGAAATCAGAACCGGAAAGAGCGAGTATCATGTCATTGAGATTATGGCATGTCCTGGCGGCTGTATCGGTGGAGGCGGACAACCACAGCATCATGGTAATGTAGAAATTCTAAAGGCGAGAACAGCAGCTCTTTATAGAGAAGATGCAAACAAAAAGCTAAGAAAGTCACATGAGAATCCTTACATAGTTAAATTGTATGAAGAGTACCTTGGCAAACCTCTAAGCGAGCAGGCTCACAAGCTTCTTCACACTCATTATTTTAACAGAGCAGAAAACGAATAAGTTATGACAGAAGTAAAAGAAAAAATATCTCCTTCAGCTTTGATTAAAGTTGAGCAGATTTGTGAAAAGCATAAAAATAAACCGGGTGAGCTTATCAATATTCTTGAAGAAATACAAGCAACTATAGGTTTTCTTCCAGAAGAGGTACAGAGAGTTGTTGCACATAAGCTTAGAGTCCCCGTATCAAAAATAAATGGAGTTGTTACGTTCTATACATTTTTTCGAACAAGCCCAAAAGGAAGACATCGAATTTCCATTTGTCTTGGAACAGCTTGCTATGTAAGAGGTTCTGAGAAGAATTTAGATGAAGTTAAAAGAGTGCTTGGAATAGAAGTCGGAGATACGACTCCGGATGGCAAATTTTCTCTAGATTGCCTGCGTTGCATTGGAGCTTGCGGACTTGCTCCGGTTATGATGGTTGATGAACAAGTTTATGGCAGACTTCAGGCTACAGAAATTAGAAAGATACTAGAATCATATGACTAGAAAGTGTTAGTATCCGTCGTTTTGCTAATAAAAAAAGCAGTCAGTGAAAACTGTCTGCTTTTTTTGTACAAGCAATAAACCCTGCTTACAAAATTATTAATAATCTTGCTGTTGGTATTTATATAAGTTGTTGTAAATACTCTGCAAAATAGCCTTCCCTTTCATTTGTCTAGCAGTCTGACCACTTGAATTTCCCCTCTCAGTTACAACACTTTTGGCAGCTAAATCATAAGAGGTTACGCCAGTTGAATCTCTAAACACAAATCCATTGTTATAGCAGGAGAAAGCAAACGGATATTTGCCGTAAGCTCTCGACAGTATATTTCTGCTATATATAAAGTTATTATATGAGAGCCCCATTTGAGCCAGCAAAGTTGCAGCAATATCACTCTGATTCATAAACTTATTAATAACTCTGGGATTGCCTTTAACTGCTCCCCCTATCCATAACATTGGACACTTAAAATAATCCGGATTACTGTCCGCCATATTATAAGTTATGTTATGGTCCGGTACTAAGATAATTAGCAAATTATCCCAAAGAGGAGAGGCTTTTAACTGCTTGATAAATTTTCCAAGGCAGTCATCCGTGTATGCGGCCGCATTATAAACTTCATCTGACAATCTATGATAAGGAACGGTAAACGGTTCATGGCAGCTTAACGTTAAAAAGGCTGAGAACCAAGGTTTTTCACCAGAACCTGCAGTTAAGTTGCTCTTGCGGTGAAGCAGGTCTTTTGCAAGATATGCAAAAGTAATATGATCATTAACACCCCATGAATTTGTCTTGCGTTCCTCCTTGGTAAAGTTTACATCAGCCGTAATCTTTTGGAAATCCATATTAACCAAATAGCCTTTGGTGTTTGTAAAATTCACATCTCCTCCATACAGAAAATCTGTTGTATATCCCTGTTTTACAAGTTCATGCGGCAGACTTGGAAGGGCCCTTACAATGATTGGCATCTTCATCAAAGAGACAACCGGAAGTGCAGGATATCCACTGAAAATACTTACAGTTCCGCGGTCCGTTCTATAGCTGTTTCCATAAAAATTGGAGAAGAATATTCCCTCTTTTACAAGGGCATTGTAATTAGGGGCAACATCAGCAGGAGCGCCAAGCGCCTCTATGAATCTTCCTCCAAAGCTCTCCATTTCAATCAGGAGTATATTTGGACGCTGCGTTTTTAAAAGCGTGTCTGTCAATGAAGGAGAAGCCTGTACTGCCGCGGCTGCAAAAGATTTTACACCTGTTCCAGCAGCAGGATACAATTCTCTTATAACTGAATCAAAATCATCCGGCTTTAAAAATCTGTACTGCTTGGAGAAATCCTCGCTCTTCCCTATTGAGGAAAGAAGGCTAAAGGCCGGATTCACTGCGCTATGATTAAGATACTGATCTTCCGAAAAATAGGCACGTCCAACATTCATTGTTGATTCCTTTGCACCGCCGCGTATTGCCAAAAACAACAGGCCGCCGCAACACAGTATGACCAAAGTTCTCCAAACTCTGCGCTCAGGAGATTTTTCTGTGGT
>DAIRSJ010000058.1:0-3022 GCA_036804445.1 Candidatus Egerieousia sp. | reverse complement strand
AGCAGATTTCTAAGATTGAAATTTGCTTTGCTTAAACTATTGCTATTTCAAAAGATTTGCGTAATTTTGTTGCGTAGTTGGAGAAAACATAATGTCAGTTTCATCAAACGCGCTGTTGCGACATATAACAATAGATGCATGTCTTAGAGATGCAAGCCGGAAGTATACGCTTCTAGATTTGATTGAGGCCTGCACTAAAGCCATCAAGGAGAACAGCAAGATTAAACTTAAGGATCATTTTGTGGTATCTACCCGTACAGTGCAGCTGGATTTACAGTTCATGAGAGACAAAAAGCGCGGATATAATGCGCCAATTGTAGTCTATGAACAGAAATACTATAAGTATAAAGATCCTACATATTCCATTGGCAATGCAAACGTGAAGCAAACCAACCTGGAACCTCTTTCCGATATCGCAGAAACGTTACGCAGATATACAAGAATTGAGGGAATGGAATCTCTTAAGGGTTCTGTAGAAATGATTCAGGAAGTTATTGATACAAAGGTTAATGGCGGGAGCAGACTGATTGCGTATCAGCCTGAAATGAATCCGTCGGGAGGACAATTTTTTGATGTTGTAAAGGATGCTACCATTCACCGCAAAGTGCTTAGTTTGAACTGCACGGAGGCTTTAAGTTCAGCAGCGGAGCAAGTAATTTTCTACCCCCTTTATATGAAGGAGTATTTGAGCCGCTGGTATGTTATTGGTTATGAGGATGGCAAAGAGGGCTACCACGTAATTCCGCTGGAGAGCATATCAAGTTATTATTACGCAATTCTTCCATTCCCTCCTAATTATAGTTTTGATTCTGACAGTTACTTCAAAAATATAATTGGGGTTACCAAACCGTCGGGAACTTTAAAACAAGAGATTACTTTAAAAGTCGGCAGTGCGCTTGTTCCGTTTGTGACGCTTAATCCGCTCCATTCCAGCCAGAAGCTGGTAAGTAAGGAAGAAAACGGTGATTGCGTCTATAAGATTAGCGTTATCCCAAATGAAGAATTTTACAGGCTAGTATTTGAAAATCAGCCAAATGTCGCAATAATAAGTCCTAAGTCCACGGGTGTTGCGGCAAATAAAAAAATGAGGGATATTATGAAGGAGTTGCCCTGTTATGAAGAAGAGCAGGCAAAGCCTAAAAAAGAGCCCAAGAAAAAGAAGGAATCCAAGAGTGAACCGGATTTGTTTGGAGGGCTGTTTTAACTTTTAAAGAAATGAAAAGAAAATTTTTAGTAATAATAGTATTTGTAATCTCCTCTGCGACAGTTCTCTTTGCGCAGAAGAAAAACCCCTATAATCTGGATATCGTAAACTCCGTGCTGTACTACGAGCAGCTTGTTAAGGAGAACCCGGATAATGAACTTGTTGATTTGCAAAAGTTTGTACCAAATATAAAATTGGATGTAAGGTATGCGACATCCCATAATTTTACAGGCAAGCCAATCTATACTCACCCGCGCGCTTTTCTTAGGAAGCCCGCAGCAGAAAAATTGCTGGCAGTTCAGAAAGAGCTGAACGCAAAGGGTTTAGGACTTGTTATATGGGATGCCTACAGACCTTACGCAGGAACTTTAAGATTTTTTGAGGTATGTCCCGACAGTACTTTCTGCGCAAGCCCGACTACAGGCTCAATTCATAACAGAGGATGCGCAGTGGATTTAACGGTGTGTGATTTGAACACCGGAAAATATCTGGACATGGGTACAGACTTTGACTCGTTCTCCGATTCCGCCTTCCGCGCATTTAAGGGTCTAACCCCTACCCAACTCGCTAATAGAAAGATGTTTGAAGATGTCATGGTAAAACATGGCTTTAAACCCCTATCTTCTGAGTGGTGGCATTATGATTTGCTGGAAAACAAAAAGTATCCCATCACGGATTTATCTTTTGAGGAATTGGAGGAGCTGGAAAATGATTAGGATAGCAGTGCAGGCAAAAGGGCGCCTGAACGAAGATAGCATTAAACTCCTGAATGATTCTGGTATTCAGGTAGATGACAGCAAAAGAAAATTACTTTCCAAGTCAAACAACTTTCCCGTGGAAATTCTATACCTTAGGGATGATGATATTCCGCAGGCTGTTGCCAACGGTATTGCTGACATTGGAATTGTAGGACTTAATGAAGTCAGAGAGAAGGGTTTTAAGGTAAAAAAACTGTTTGATCTTGGCTTTAGCAAGTGCAGATTGTCTCTTGCCGTCCCAAAGAGCATAAATTACACGGGACTGAAATACTTTAACAATAAGAAAGTTGCAACATCCTATCCAAAAATTCTGAAAGAATTTTTCCGCAAAAGCAATATTAAAGCAAAGATAGAATCTATTGCCGGAAGCGTAGAAATTGCTCCATCTATAGGAATGACAGATGCAATCTTTGATATTGTTTCCAGCGGCGGAACTCTTGTTTCCAACGGTCTTGTTGAAGTTGAGAAAGTCTTTTATTCTGAGGCTGTTCTGATTGCAACACCCGAACTTGGAAAAGATAAAATGGCAGTAATTAACCAAATGATTTTCCGATTTAACGCAGTTAAAATGAGCCGCGGGAAAAAGTATGTTCTTGTGAATGTGCCTAATAATAAGATAACTGCAGCTCTAAAAATTATTCCGTGTTTAAAGAGCCCTACTCTGTTGCCGCTTGCAGACAAAAATTGGAGTGCCATACATGCTGTTGTAGATGAGGACCTTATATGGGAAAAAGTTGAGCAGCTAAAGAAGATTGGAGCTGAGGACATTTTGGTTCTAAACATGGAGCAAATGATTCTGTGACAGCAGAAATACATTGGCAAATTAATATTCTTTTAATCCCGGGAGGATTTTCATGAATAAAATAAAAATTATTAAGTACCCGTCCAGGACAAAGTGGGCAGGTATACTAAGAGACTGCAAATTAAATTGTGAAGGCAATTCCGGCGACAGAAGTGTTTCCGGCGGTTCAGATTTGCAGCGCAGCGTTGCGGAGATTTTAAATGACGTTGCCTTAAGAGGAGACAAAGCCGTAATTGATAATGCCTTAAAGTTTGACAA
>DAIRSJ010000057.1:0-10358 GCA_036804445.1 Candidatus Egerieousia sp. | reverse complement strand
GGAAATGAAATTTCATTTTGATGCTGAACAACGTAACGTGCAAACGGAACCGTCAAGTCATATCTCAAACCTTTCTCGCAAACTTTTAACGACAGCGCATTGCTATTCTGCAATTCAGAAGACATAACGCCTGCAAACGCATCTCCGCTGTTTAGAACTTTAAATAAAAGTTTATCTCCTTCATCTCCGTATTTTCCGAGAAGCGTAGAGAGATTTTCCATTGAGGGAGTCTCTATCGGCCTGTAACCAAACTTTTTAAATACACTCTTTACTGTGTCAAAAATGTAATTTCTTCCAGCCATCTCTGATGGAGAAAAATCTCTTGTCCCCTTTGGGATACTTGGTTTCTGTATATTGTTCATGCCAAATAAATGAATTCAGTCAAAAAAATCAATTAATTAATATAATTATTTGTTTTTAAGATAGTTATCAATAGCTTTTGCGGCTTTTCTCCCCTCCCCCATTGCAAGAATAACGGTTGCCGAACCGGTCACAATATCTCCGCCGGCAAAAATGCCGTCTCTCTTTGTTGCTCCATTTTCATTTACAACTATCCGGCCTTTTGAATCCGTTACAAGCCCCGGTGTTGTTGAAGCAACAATGGGATTTGTTCTTGTACCAAGCGCAACAATGACGGCATCTGTATCTATCATAAATTCAGAGTTTTCTACAGGAACGGGAGAACGTCTTCCGCTTGCATCCTGTTCACCCAATTTAATCTGAACACATCTCACTCCGGTTACCCATCCGCGCTCATTGCCCAGCAGCTGTACGGGCTCCGACAAAAATTTGAAATCTATGCCCTCCTCTTTTGCGTGTTGCACTTCCTCCAAACGCGCAGGCAATTCTTTTTCTGAGCGCCTGTAAACTATCGTGACCTTAGAGCCAAGTCGCAAAGCTGTTCTGGCTGAATCTATTGCAACATTTCCTCCGCCTACCACGCAAACATGATGCCCCTTATAAATTGGAGTATCTGAATCGGGGTCAAACGCCCGCATTAAATTATTTCTTGTTAAAAATTCGTTGGCAGAAAATACACCGTTAAGATTTTCACCGGGTACTCCCATAAATCTTGGAAGTCCGGCGCCGATGCCGACAAAAACCGCTTTAAATCCCTCCCTGCTCATCAGTTCATCTATTGTCACAGTTCTTCCGACAATCACGTTGGTTTCTATCTTAATTCCCAGACTTTTAACATTTTCCAACTCTTTCTCCACCACATCCTGTTTTGGAAGTCTAAATTCCGGAATACCGTAAATCAACACTCCGCCCGCCTTGTGAAGGCTCTCAAAAACTGTAACGGAATAGCCAATTTTTGCAAGATCGGTTGCACACGTCAATCCGCTTGGTCCGCTTCCAATTACAGCAACTTTTATTCCGTTTAAAGTAGCCTTGCTTGTAAACTTAACACCATTCTCCCTGCTCCAGTCAGCAACAAATCTTTCCAATTTTCCTATCGCGACAGGTTCTCCTTTTGTACCAAGTATACAGGCACCTTCACATTGAGCTTCTTGAGGACATACTCTGCCGCAAACAGCTGGTAATAAACTATCTTGAGAAATGATTTTATAAGCCTCGGTGAAATTTTTTTGCAACACCTGATTAATAAATGCCGGAATTTTTATTGAAACCGGACAGGACTTCATGCACCTTGGCTCCTTGCAATTAAGACAACGAGAGGCTTCAAGCACAGCTTCATCAAGACTGTAACCGTAACTTACTTCATTGAAATTTGTTATCCTTATTTTCGGATTCTGTTCTCTCACGGGAACTCTTGGTATCTTATTGCTCATAACTTTCAAAGTCAAGACCTGCGTTATTTTTTAACTCCAATCTCTAATCCCGCCTCTTTATCAGCCTCCAACTCCTGAGAACGATATATTGTCTGTCTCCTCATAGCCTCGTCAAAATCAACATCGTATGCATTGAATTCAGGACCGTCCACACAGGCAAATTTTGTTTTTCCCCCGATGCTTACTCTACATGCCCCGCACATACCTGTACCGTCAACCATTTGAGTATTAAGACTTACAGTAAGAGGCAACCGGAATTTTTTTGCAGAAACGGTGACAAATTTCATCATAATCATAGGACCTATTGCAACTCCCATACTATACTGTTTTCCTCCCGACAACAATCTCTCAAGTATCACGGTTACAACACCTTTTTCACCTTTGGAGCCGTCATCCGTGCAGATATAAAGATTGTCGCAAACCTTCTTCATATCTTCCTCCATCACCAGTAAATCTTTATTGCGGGCACCTAGAATTACATCAACTTTGGCGCCCCTCTCATGAAGATATTTTGCCTGCGGATAAACCGGCGCGGCGCCAACACCTCCGGCCACAAAAACATAACTCAATTTTTTAATCTCTTCATCTGTCAGTTTCACAAAAGCAGAGGGCCGTCCAAGCGGACCGACTACATCTGTAAAGCTGTCACCAACAGCCAATTTACAGATTTTATCTGAAGAGACTCCTACAATTTGAGTAACTATTGTGACACTCCCCTTCTCTCTATTGTAATCACATATTGTCAGGGGTATTCTCTCACCGTTCTCTGAAGGTCTGACAATCAAAAACTGACCTGGCATTGCCGAACTTGCTATTCTGTCTGCCTTTAATTCCATCAGATAGACAAGCGGAGTGAGCTCTTCTTTTTTTATTATCCTGAACATTCTACTGTAAATCTTTAAACGACTTAAAGGAATATCCCTTACCTTTAAGGTAATCAACAATTTCCCTTAGTCTGTTATACAATCTTTGTCCTTCAGGGCGAGTTGCTTCAATCCCGGGATGTATTAAAATTATTGCCCCGTTTAATGTATTCTTATTCTCATAAGAGAACAACTTGTCAATCAAATATTGCGCAGTCTTATACTCCTTCATGGAAGGTATTGTATAATCTGCAGGCGTTGACGTTCCGGGCGTATAATTTATGGTTTTATAACCTGCTCTCTCCAAGATATTTACCGTCTCTTTATTATAATATTCATAAGGTGACAAAAACCATTTAGAGTCTTTCTGCGCAATGCCGAATTTTGCAAGTTCCGCAGCATTCTGCCTTATGTCTTTAACAATACTGTCGCGCGTAACAATTAAAGAATCTCTTTTACCCCACGGAGCATACAAAACGTGTTTGTCAGAATGTCCGCCCACGTAATTTCCCATGCTTATTATCTTCTCTATAATCTCCTTATGCTCAGGCATTCTAAGAGAATTACCGGTAAAGAAGAAAGAGGCATGTATTCTCTCCTTCTTTAATGTTTCAACTATTTTTTCTCCTCCGTTAAACATGGAGTCCGCGGAAAAAATCAAATAAATATTTTTAGCCGCAGTGTCAACCCTTACAATTGCACCCTCATGATCTCTAACCAATTTTGCATCCACTCCGCTGTCAAGTTTTTTTTGTCTGTTTCCTTCTTGCTCAAGGGATGCAAAATAATATGTAAGCCCGGCTGTGCCATCCATTGTCGGTTCATTTGTTGCATAATCACCTATATCATTGTGATATACAGCAGCCCCCTTGTTAATATCGGGAGTCTGATCAGGTTTTCTCATGCCCATTCCGGCACGGCTCTTAAAAATTCCGTAATAAACTGGACCGTCTACAAGTCCGCCGGAAATTTCCCTGTGCATAACCGTAAATGCAGAGTGCGGCTGTGTAGGATAAACTCCTCCGCGCGGATACCCGATTATCATAGATGTTCCCCACGGATTACATCCTAATAGCCAATCTCTCAATGCCGCTTCCATCTCCAAATAAGTTGTATCTCCGGTACACTTTCTGTAAAGTTCCGCCTGAGTAACGGCTGCAGAAACAAGATTATTTGAACACCACAAATACGGCACTCCATTCATAAAAGGTTCATTCCCTGCACGGTTTCTTAAATCCTCCAAACCCTCTCTCATAAACTCCTTATACTTTGCAGAGATCTCTGCATCCCCCTCTTTTGCAAGAATATAATGTCCAAGATTAATAAAAGGGTAATACTGATAATGGCGGCCTCTGCCGAGTTCCATCCAGGGAGACACCGGCTCCAGCTGTCCATAATAATCAGCCTCTTTCTCCAAAGTAGGAATTTTAGAAGTGGAGAAAATCGTTGCTGCCGCAAGTTCAACATCATCTACCCAAGTGTCCTCTTCATAGAAATATCTGGAAACATAGCAAGCAGTCTGAGTGTTGCCGGGGAATTCCTTTGCATAACTGTAGGCCTGGTCCGCCTTCTTCTGAATTTGTTTTGAAAACTTTGGATCTATCTTTTTAAATGTCTGTGCACCAAGGGAGAATGAGGAGGCAAACTTACCGGCAGTGGAGGCGACTCCGGTTGTTCTGTTCTTGCCGTATTTGCCAAGTCCCTGCGGTTTGCCGGTCAAAAAGTAAACGGGTCTGCCGTTGCCGGGCCCCCACCCATAATCGGCCATATCATATTGAGGAGGTTTAAAGCCAATATGATCCCGGTCATCTGCAACTTGGTTAAACATTACTTTATCTTCCGGATTCATCTTGTTCAGCCAGTCCAGCCCCCACTTTGCCTGATCTAAAATATCCGGAATTCCGTTTGCTCCGGCCTTGCCCATTGCATCAAAATTGTCTTTAAATACGGACTTGTCCTCAATGTTATTATAGGCAAACATCATATCATAAGTAGCTGTGGCTGACGTAGTTTGATATTGCAAATAATCAGACGCATCATGCCATCCTCCCCTAACATCTATCATTTCACCATTGCGCGTAGGATGATCGACTATGTAAGCATCTTTCTGATGACAAAGAGTATCAACAAAAGGATTATAGCCGCACTGCTGCTGTCTCATATAATACAGCAGAAAATCTGCAAGACCGTCAAAAGAGTTTGCATCTATCTTAAAATTAGGAGATTTAATCGCTTTAAAAATAATATAATATCCTCCCGACAGTTCAAGTTTAGAAAAATCCAACCTATATGCCTCCTTGAGAGCCCATTTGGACGGGTCGCATTTTTTGGCATTTCCAATAAAGACCAATGAATCCGTAGTTGCATTAAACACAAAAAATCTATTGTCAGTTGTATCTGATGTACAAGTCTTTTGATTTGAGCAACCGCTTTGGGGCCGTGAATTACCTGCAGAATTTATATCGGCAAATTTAACGGCATCAAACTGCGCTTCTGCAAGTCTCACAGGAGCAGGGTGTTGTGCAGCATTTTGCACAGCCTTTACAGATGTATCTGCAAGAATATATACGGCCACTTTCTTTGACTGTGGAAGATAACCTGCATAATTTATTCTTATGTATCCTTGCGCAGATACATGGCATCCCATAAACAGGGCAAAAATGAACACAAATAATCTTTTCATATTGCAGCAAAAATACTATTACCAAGTCTGATTTACAATTTTATTTTCTAATTTTACGACTCAAAACAAAAGAGGACCTTATGAATAATTTTTGGAAAACTTTCCTGGCAGCATTGTGTGGTACGCTGGCTGCCTTGTTTATTTGCTGGCTTTTGGTCATTGCAATGATTGGCTCTGTTGCTGCGCTTTCCCAAAAGAGCGAACCATCTGTTCCGTCATCTGCCATCCTTAAAATAGATTTATCAAAGCAAGTTGGAGAAAGGACTAAAAATGACCCGTTTGCCGGTTTTAATCCTGCAGCGCTCCAATTCAAAATCTCTAATGAGAGTACATTAGGAGTTTATGACGCCGTCCGCGCAATTAAGCAGGCAGCGGATGACCCGGCTATTAAGTTTATCTATCTGACAGGGTGTGACTCACCTAATTACGGTATATCAAATCTGGAAGAAGTAAGAAAAGCCCTTTCCAATTTCCATGACAGCGGCAAGGCAATAATTGCATACGGAGTGAATTATTCACAAGGCGGTTATTACATGGCATCTGTAGCTGACAAAATTTACATGAATAAAGACGGCATGGCTCAAATTATGGGACTTGGAACTAACATGATGTTTTTCAAAGATTTGTTGGATAAATTGGGAGTGCAAGTTGAGCTTATTAGACACGGCAAATTTAAAGCTGCCGCAGAACAATACATCAGAAATGACATTAGTCCGGAGAACAAAGAACAGAATTTGGTTATGCTGAATTCCATATGGAATACATGGGTAAAGGCTATATGCAAAAGCAGGTCCATTAAACCGGAAGTTTTTAATGACGCGGTCAATAATCTTAAGATATGGGATGCTGAATCTATGGTTGCCAATAAACTGGCTGACAGCTCAATAACAAATGCTGCAATGGCCCAAAAACTTTGTAATTTGTTTGGCGTCAAGAATGATAAGGATTTAAAATTTGTCTCACTTGCGGACTATGCGGAAGCAAAAGTAAAATCTGATGCAAAGGCTAAAAACAAGATAGCAATTCTTTATGCTGAGGGTGAAATCACAATGGATGGAAAAGACGGCATAACCGTTAAAGAGTTATGCCCTGTGATAAAAAAAATAAGCAGGGATAAATCTATTAAAGCCGTTGTGTTTAGAGTTAACTCTCCTGGAGGCGATGCTCAGGCTGCGGAGATTATAAGGGAAGAGCTACAACTCCTTAGAAAAGAAAAACCTATAATTTGCAGTTACGGAGATTATGCGGCAAGCGGAGGTTATTGGATTTCCGCACAGAGCGATAAGATCTTCACAGACGCCACGACCCTTACGGGTTCCATTGGGGTTTTCTCATTATCATTTAATTACGGTAAAGGTCTTAAAGAACATTTGAATATTAATACCGTGTCAATTGGAACAAACGCTCACTCCACAATGGGAACCGGAATTTCCCCGCTTAAACCGGAGGAGCAGGCCTACATGCAGCAATTTGTAGAGAAGATCTATTCACAGTTCACACGTATAGCAGCGGACGGAAGAAAACTTCCCGTTGCCTATGTGGATTCTATAGGGCAGGGCAGAGTTTGGACGGGAGTTGACGGCGTACAGAAAAATCTTGCGGATTACATTGGCGGACTTGATGATGCAGTGGCATTTGCAGCCAAGTACGCAAAACTTTCCAGCTATAAAACAGTTGATTATCCGGCGGTTAAGAGTCTGGAAGAAAATTTGCTGGCCAAGTTCAACAGCTTGGGGGATAGTGATGAGGCGTCAAAAGTTCTAACTGATCCTGAGGCACTTATAAAGAAAGCTTATAAAAGCCTTGCAAAGTTCAAAGGTGTTAAGACTTATGCCCGCATGCCTTATGTATATGAGTTCACTTATTAACAGATACCGGTCCGGAAATTAAAAGAAAAGCCGGAGCAATGCTTCGGCTTTCTTATTTATTCAAGTTCAGGTTATTATATCACATCAACTATCAGAACCTTCTTGGTCTGAGGTGTAACTTTATAACGGTCATCTATCTCAAGACCAGGCAGGCAAACAATCTTGCTGCCGGACGCAATGATTGGTACAGCGCATTTGAAAAGCGTGTCAATTTTTTTGCCGTTCAAATAATCAGCTACTCCTTTTGTGCCGTGAAGTCCGTAAGGCGAAAATTTATCTCCCTCCTTTAACTTCCTGCACACCAAAGGAACAGGAACTTTATCCGCATCCAGCAGCAGACCTTTTTCGCTCTGAGATATTCCTGCATTATTGTCTGCAATTCTCATATGAACCGTAAGTCTTCCATATGTAAATTCATAGAAGTCAGAGAATTTCTCCAATTTTCTGTCGGGAATATTGTCTTTTACGCTCTTGTAGTAAATTTTCAAATAACCTCTTTCTGCAGCAAGCACATAATCGCCAGATTCAAAAATTTTTGTACTAATGCCATTCTTTGCCCCCCTGGTGCAGCCCCCGCTAAGTATATCACCTGAATCCTGTTCATCCTTCTTTACAAATCTGCTGTGTTCCTTTTCAATCATGGCATCCAGCAATATTGAAATATCGTCTATTTGTGCTATGTTAAACCCGTAATTCTGCAGAATTTCATACATCCAATACTTGTGATATTTCTCATCTTTTAATGTTTCCACGGATATTGCCGTAACCATATATTCCCTCCTAAAACCAAGATAATCAGGTCCTCCTACCTCCTCGGCATTAACGCACAACTCTTTCATTTTCTTGCGGGCCATCTCATTTACAATACCACATGTCATTGTAAAATATTTGATATCTCTATTAAGAATCTTTATTACTGCAGGATTTATCTTCTCCAAATGAGGCATTACTTCATTGCGAATTCTGTTGCGTGCAAACTCGCTCAATCGGTTTGTCTTATCCGTTCTATATTTAATACCGTTCTTCTGAACATATTCCTCTATCTCAGAACGCTGGAAAATCATAAGAGGTCTTATTATGCTATACCCAAACGTGTAATCATCTCGGAAGACGTCCCTTTTCTCCCTGATACCCTGCAAACCTTTTATGCCGGTCCCTCTAACCAAGTTAAGCAACAATGTCTCTGCGTTATCATTTGCATTGTGAGCAACCGCAAGGTAATTATACTTATGCTCCGTCATCAATTTATAAAACCACTTATAACGCAAATCTCTTGCAGCCATCTCTATTGAAAGAGAGTGCCTCTTTGCATAATACACAGTATCAAACTTCTTGACATATAATTTTACGTGATACTCTCTTGCCCAAGCCCTTACAAGCGCCTCATCGGCATCGCTATCCTTGCCTCTCAGAGAAAAATTGACATGAGCGATTGCAAGATTAAAGTTGGGATATTCCGGAGAATCTTTTAGAAATGACAAATCATAAAGAAGATTCAAAAGGCACATAGAATCCACACCGCCGCTGACGGCAACAAGAATACTTTCAGACTCCTGTACAGAGAAAGTCTCAAAGTGTTTCCAAAAATCGTAACGGAACTTTTTATTGAACCGCCACAAATTTTCATCCGCTTTTTTCATAATGCAGCAGTTAAAAATTCAAGCCCTACCGGCATAAAAATCACCCCATTAGAGTGCAAATGTACTTAATTTATTTTTTAAATGAACCGATTGTATAGGAAAAGTTGAGGCTGAAGACCTCTTTGAACTGCAACCGCGGGCACTCATGACCGATTTTGTTGGCAATTAAGATATTGTCATCATATATCATATTTGTCCTAAAAGATGCCTTTAAATACTTGTTAAATGCATAATCCAGCTGAACATCCCAATTTACTTTTATGTTCTGCAGTTTACCCATGTAATCAGAGAAAAGAGTGAGCTGCGTTGCAACTTTAAAATCTTTCAACAGCTCTTTTTGAAAAGTAGCTTTTAACTGGGCTCCAAGCTCCCACTTAAACAATTTATCATAGTCATTGCCGTATTTGACACGTATAAGACTGTCTGCATTAACAATTACTACACTTGCGGTAACGGGAGAAATGTTTAATGAGAAAATCTTTCCTGCGCCTGGCTTATAATCCGTACCGACTCCGAAAGTCAAATAAGCAGGAGCAAGAAACTTGGAAACTTTTTTCCCGACATTTTGTGAATTATACTCAAAGCCGGGGCTAAACTGAGATAAAAAGTTTACGGACGCGGAGAAATATAATTTTTTGTATGCCTGATAGCCCCATTTGCTGTCCAATCTAATTTTATCACTGGATTTTCTGTAGCCCAAATCAAATGATTTAACAAAGCCGTATTCAATCTGCATCCTGTTCTCCCAGTACATTTTCCCCTTCTCATAATTTGCCATTGCGTTAACATAGGCATTTAAAGCAAGAGAACCTGAACCTCCGGCTGCCCAATTAGTAAGTGATACTTGAGAAAAACCTATCTCATCTAAAACTCCCGTCACCCAGAATTTTGGCGGCTTTACGGGTTCATAATTAATAACCGGGACTGGATATTTTGCACCAATTACTCTGCACAATTCCTGTTCTTTATTAAGGCCGCTTGGAACAAATTTAATTGTATCTTTTCTCTTTATGGTATCCCCAAAAAAATCCAGCTGTACGCCGCCGGGCTTCTCCCTTTTTTTCTCCTTGCTTTTGTTATTCTGAGCGTTAGCGGAAAATGGGAAAAAAATAATGAGTGTAAGAAAAAAAATTATATAACGGCGAAGTTTCATTATCTATCGTGAACTATAAAAAGACAGTAAGCTATTTGTCATCGCTGTCAAGGACATCATCAGACCTGTATTCAAAGCCCATGCGCTTTCCAGTCTTCATTTTTGCATTTTCAATTTTTGCGTTAATCTGCTCTACGCTAGACATTTTTACAAGGTCAAACGGCGGAACAAGCAGGTCAAATGACATTGAGTATAACATTGCACTTTCTACAAAATCAGTAAGTTCTTTATTATCCAAAGTCACTTTGCCAAAATCACTGATTCTTCTGCGCAACTGCCTCTTGCCCTCAACAAAAAACGCTTTTTCTTTGTTTACAAAAATTCTTGCTACAAGGTAACCGAGGTCATCATCCCTATC
>DAIRSJ010000056.1:0-10508 GCA_036804445.1 Candidatus Egerieousia sp. | reverse complement strand
ATACCAAGTGGGAAAGTGGGTAGCCGCCAATTTAAAACAAAAAGCTCTGCAGTCAGCAATGACTGCAGGGCTTTTCTGTTTTAAAAAAAGGCTTTTCTGTTTAAAAAAAAGCAGCACCGGAATGATGCTGCGTGCTACTTCAATAAATCGGGACGAAGCCTTTTGGTGCGAGCAAGAGCCTGCTCATCATTCCATTGCGCTATTTTATCATGATTGCCTGATAGAAGAACTTCAGGAACTTTCCAACCTTTAAAATCGGCCGGCCTTGTGTAGATTGGAGCTGACAAAAGGTTATCCTGAAAACTATCGGAAAGAGCCGATGTCTCGTCCGACATGGCTCCGGGCAGCAGTCTTATAATTGTATCTGAGATTGCTGCAGCTGCAATTTCTCCTCCGCTCAGTACATAGTCTCCTATTGATAGTTCCATGGTTATCAGATGTTCACGGATGCGGTGGTCTATGCCTTTGTAATGTCCGCAAAGGAGGATAATATTTTTCTTAAGAGATAACTGATTGGCTTTTTGCTGATTAAATATTTCACCATCGGGAGTAAGATAAATTATCTCATCATATTTGCGCTGCTTTTTCAACTTTGTGATGAGGGTGTAGACAGGCTCTATCATCATGACCATTCCAGCGTCTCCGCCGTAACTATAATCATCTACTTTTTTGTATTTTCCTTTGGCGTAGTCTCTTATGTTATGTATGAAAATTCTTACCAATCCTTTTTTCTTTGCGCGCTCAACTATGGAAAAATTTAACGGACTGGTAAGTAACTCAGGCACAGCTGTTAATATGTCTATTCTAAGATGATGCTTTTTTGCAGCAGTCTTTCTTGCAGATGTGTTTTTCTTTTTTGCTGCTGATTTTACAGCCTTCTTTTTTTTATCCTCGACAGAAATTATTGCACGTGCCATTTTTATAAAATTCAAATCCTTTACAAAGATATTAAAAACAACTTTTTATAACTCTTTTTTAGTTATATTTGTAGGATATAAATGAACTAAAAAATAAATTTTCATGGAAGAGAAAACTACCGCTTTAAATGCGCAAGAGAACGGTGAAGTAAAGGAGGCCGAAGTTAAAACAGCAGCAACTGTTGAGAAGGCTGATACTGAACAGAAACCAGAGGCTCATGCACATGAGATTCTAGATGGATCTGTTGTTGATTATTCGACAAAAAGTTTAAGTGAAATACTGCGCTTGTTTCAGGAAATGATTGAAAGAGGAGACCAGCAGGAACTTTATAAAAATGCCGATATTATTAAGGCGTCATTCTACAAAGTTCTTAAAAAAGAGAAGATTGCATCCGGCATGTTTATGCAGCCTGGGAGCGAGGAGGCTGCAACGGCAGGTGAGGTAAAGAAGACGCAGGATGGTGAAGAGACTGTTTCTAATAATCCCTTTGCAGAAATTGAGAGAGGATTTAAGGAGTTGTATGCAAAATATAAAGTTGAGAGAGCCGGTTATACAAAGGAGCAGGAGAAGGGAAAAGAGGAAAACCTGAAGTTGAAGCTTGGTATCATAGATGGTATAAACATGTTACTTGAGAAGGCAGAGGATGTTAATCATACTTTCCCTGCATTCAGAGAATTACAGGCAAAATGGAAGGCTCTTGGAGCGGTTCCTCAAGAAAAGGCAAAAGAGTTGTGGGAAAATTATAATCGTACGATTGAGAAGTTCTATGATTATATAAAAATAAATAATGAATTCCGTGATATTGACTTTAAGAAGAATCTGGAAGCGAAAACGGAATTGTGTAAAAAAGCAGAAAATCTGGTAAATGCAAAGAATGTTGTTAATGCATTTAATGAATTGCAGAAACTGCATGAGGAGTGGAAAGACCTTGGTCCGGTTGCCAAAGACCAGAGGGAGCCTATTTGGGAGAGATTCAAAGCTGCTACTTCTCTGATTAATAAGAAACATCAGGAATACTTTGAAAACCTGAAGGAACAGCAGAAGAAAAATCTTGCCGGAAAGAATGAGTTGTGTGAGAGTGCGGAGAAGATTGCGAATGAGAATCTAGAAGAATCCAGTCAGTGGAATGCACTTTCCAAAAAGATGGAAGATTTACAGGCAAAGTGGAAGACGATAGGTTTTGCTTCCAAGAAAGACAATCAGAAAATATACGATAGATTCAGAGCTGCATGTGATAAGTTCTATAATGCCAAGCGTGATTATTATGCTAAGTTTAAGGATGTCATGCAGGAGAATCTTAAGAAGAAAGAAGATCTGTGCGCAGAGGCTGAGAAGCTTATGGCCAGTGAGGATTGGAAGAAAACGACGGATCAGCTCATTAATTTGCAAAAGGTTTGGAGGTCTGTTGGCCCTGTTGCAAGGAAACAATCAGATGTTGTTTGGAAAAGATTTCGCGCTGCATGTGATGCTTTTTTTGATAAGAAAGCAAAACATTTTGGCGGAGAGGATGAGCAATTTAATGAAAATCTTACTGCAAAACGTGCTATTATTGAGCAGATTAAAGCATATGTTCCTAAAGAATCCAAAGATGATAACATTGTAGCATTAAGGGAATTTCAGGATAAATGGAACAGCATCGGTTTTGTCCCTTTCAAAGAGAAGGAGGCTGTTGTCAAAGAATACGATGAAGCTTTGAATCTTCATTTTAAAGATTTGAGAGATCCTGAGGAGGAGAAGAAAATGAGCCGTCTGAAGAGGCTTATTACCGATGCAAAATCCTCTGGCAAAGGTGATAGAGGAATCCGCTTTGAGAGAGAAAAGCTTCTTGCAAAATTCCATAAGGTTGAATCTGATATTTCCACGTTGGAAAACAATATGGGATTTCTTGCAAAGTCTAAGAATGCAGACTTGATTAAGGAAGATATAAAGAAGAAGATAGCTGCCGGCAAGGAAGAGCTTAAGCAGCTGGAGAACAAGATTAAAATGATTGACAAAAACTTTTAATCTCATTTATTCACAGTCATTTAGAAAATCTTAAATGCAAAAAAATACAGTAATCGGCTTTGTCCTTATTGGAGCGATCCTTATTGGATTTAGCTGGTATAATTCATGGTCATATAAGAAGCAGGCTAAGGAGCTGGCTTTAAAGGATTCTTTGGCAAGGGTTGAGGCTCTTACAAACCCGCGTATTGCAGACTCTATAAGAGTATCGGATTCTATAAAGAGTTCCATGTACGCCGGACAGACAAAAGATACTTCTGTAATTGCTTCAGTTTCAAAAGATTCTACTGTTGCAGCGGCAAATAAGGCAGAAGGCCCAGTGTATACGGATACACTTTTGGAGAGGGCTTCAAAGGGAGCAGAAGAACTTTGTACACTGGAAAACAACAAGTTAAAGATCGATTTTTCAACAAAGGGAGCCCAGGTTCATAAGGTGCTTGTCAAAAAATATGTAACGTATGATAGTGCCGCACTTTATCTTGTAAAAGAAAAATATTCCCACATGTCTCTGGTGTTCTTTGCAGATCAAAGAATTAGTACTGAGAATTTTAATTTTACAAAGACAGCTCAGTCCGACACTTCAGTTACATTCCGTCTGAATTTTAGAGACGGAGCGTATTTAGATTATGTATACACTTTGCCTCACGACAGTTATCTGTTGGGATATAAAATTATTGCTCACGGCATGAACAAAATTGTGCCGAGAAATGAGAGCCAATTGGAACTGGACTGGAACTTGAAAGTTTCACGTTTTGAACGCGGATACGATAATGAAAAGAACTACTCTACGGTAAATTATAAGTTCCCCAATGATAAATCAGTGGAGAACCTGGGAATGAGAAAGGGAGATAGCGATAAGAAAATTCCTACCAGAGTACAGTGGTTTGCTTTTCATCAGCAATTCTTCTCTGCTATAATGATGGCGGACAATAGTTTTGCATCGGGCAATTTGGCATACAAATTCTTCCCCAAGGAAGATCCTCAGAAAAGTTTGTTTGACTGCAGCGCGCACATGCAGCTGGAGTATGCAGGAGGAGAGGATGTTACCATACCTATGCATATCTACTTCGGACCCAATTTGTACAAGGAATTAAAGAGCTACGGATACGGATTTGAGAAAGTCATATTTCTTGGCAAGAATATTATAGGGTGGATAAACAGAGTGGTAATTATCAACTTCTTTGATTTCTTAAGAAGATTTATTTCCAGTTATGGTATCATTATTTTGATAATGACCATTTTACTGAAACTTGTTCTTTATCCTCTGACATTCAAATCTTATATGTCATCTGCAAAGATGAGAGCGCTTAAGCCGGAGATTGACAAGATTAACAAGAAGTATCCTCGCAAAGAGGATGCAATGAAGAAGCAGCAGGAGACAATGGCGCTCTATAGCAAAACAGGAGTCAGCATGATGGGGGGATGTCTTCCAATGTTGCTGCAGATTCCTATTCTGTTTGCGATGTTCCGTTTTTTCCCGGTATCATTTGAGTTGCGTCAGCACGCTTTCCTATGGGCTTCTGATTTAAGCGGTTATGACTCTATTTGGAATTTCGGAACAAATATCCCTCTGTACGGAAACCATGTAAGTTTGTTTGCTCTGCTGATGGCTGTTTCTATGTATTTCTATTCAAAGATGAATATGGACCAAATGCCGGATAGCAGCCAGATGCCGGGTATGAAAGGGATGCAGCTCTATTTTATGCCAATTTTCATGTTGGTTTTGTGTAACAACTTCTCTGCCGGATTGAGTTACTATTATATGCTTACCAACTTGCTGACGATTCTTCAGACTTGGATTATTCGCAAATATTTTGTGGATGAGAAGAAGCTTTATGAGCAACTCAAGGCAAAGGCGGCATCTGCTAAAACGGCAAAGAAATCTAAATTCCGCGAGCGTCTGGACCAAATGATTAAAGAGCAGGAAAAGGCTCAAAGAGAGCAGACTAAACGCAGATAGCATGTTGCAAAAGAATATCTAACAGTTAGAAAATAATGCAGCGCAGGAACGCAGAGATGGAAATATGAGTATAGCGTCGGAAATATCGGAATTAAAAAAAGAATTGCCACAAGGGACTAGGCTTGTGGCAATTTCTAAATTTCATGCCCCTGACAAAATTATTGAGGCTTATAATGCGGGACAGAGAATTTTTGGAGAGAGCAGACCTCAGGAACTTGCAGAGAAAGTAAAGATGCTCCCGACAGATATTGAGTGGCATTTCATCGGTCATCTTCAGAGCAATAAAATAAAGATGGTTGTTCCTTATGTAAAGCTTATTCATTCGGTTGATACTGAGAAATTGCTTTATGAGATAGACGGTTACGCGGAGCGCAATAAACTTCATGTCAATTGTCTTTTGGAAATGTTTATTGCAAGGGAGCAAAGCAAGCAGGGTTTTTCTTATGAAGAAGTCTCCGCTTTGCTGGAGAAAATTAAAGGTTCTCCGCTAAAGAATACGACAGTCTGCGGTCTTATGGGAATGGCAACATTCACGGAAGATCAGGAGGAAATCAAACGCGAATTCATTCACTTGAAAGAATGCTTCCTTCGGTTACAACAATCTCATCCCGAGCTTTCTCCGGGCTTTAAGGAAATTTCAATGGGAATGACGGAAGATTATAAAATCGCCGTTCAAAACGGCAGTACGCTTGTACGCATCGGGACAAAAATATTCGGTCCCCGGGAGTATTAATTCCTGCGAGATTTTATGCAGACAGCAGATTGGCTGCTAAATTATCAAATCGGAAGGTTTTACCTTGGGCACAAAGTGCACCCCGTTCTCACGGAAATAGTTATGGTTCTCCTTCTCTGAAATTGGCAGCAGCTGAATATTTTCAATACTTTTTCCTATTGCTATAATCATCAAGGGAACAAGGTTTTGCGCAACCTTAAAATGTTCAGATACAGCCTCTTTGTTAAACGCTCCAATACAGATGCCGTTGAGTCCTAAATCAACAGCCTTTAGCAACATGCTCTGCGCGGAAATCCCCAGATCAACATCAACCCACTTGCTCTCCGGAACATTAGAATAAACTATGATATAGGCGTTTGGCTCCGTTCCTTTAAATGGCAGATGGAGCTCAGGAAGCGCGCCTGCAAGTTTTATATTATTTGTAATAAAGTCTACATCGCCGGATGTTTGTCCGTTTAACTTGGTTGCAATTTTAAATCTTAATACCTGCTGATTGCGTGCGGACGGGATTTTTGTATTCGTATCAATTATTTTCAGCAGTTCATTATCAGATACTTTGTAACTAGAGTCGTATCCGCGGCAGCTGCGGTTTTTTAACAGCAGGGAGTCTATGGAAACGTGCGTTTTCTTGGCTGTGTTTTTTTTCTTTTTGCCGCTGCGCATCTCCTCAAATTTTTTTTCCAGGTAATTATCTGCCATGACTATAAAAAATAAGCCGTTAAAAAATATAAAAATCGCCCGTGAAAACCTTATATCTCAACTTCACACTCAAATACAAACGTGGCCGGACCGGTCAGATAAACTTCCGTGAACTTTCCGTTTTTCTCCAAAAATTCAACGGACAATTTTCCGCCGAGCGCCTGAGCGTTAAATTTTACGCTGTTGCCCGCAGGTGTTTTTTTGCAGAATAAGTATCTTGAGCATCCGTCTGTGTAAGCAGCTATGCAACTGGCCGTTATGCCGGTGCCGCATGCGTAGGTTTCAGCCTCTACCCCTCTCTCATAGGTCCTTACAAATAGGCCGTTCTCAGTGCCGGAAACAAAATTGACATTGGTGCCCCCCTTAAAATCTTTATGCCATCTCCAGTACTTTCCCTTCTCGGCGACGGGATAATTTTTTACATCTTTTACAAACTCAACATAGTGCGCGGAGCCGGTATTTAAAAAATATGCGGTAGAAGAGTATTTTTTACACTCATCCACATCTTTCATTTTAAGTTTGACAATGCACTCTTTTGAGGTTTTGCCGGTTCTTTTTACCGAGGAAGATTTGCGATTTTTTGCAAATCCGTTCTTTAAAATCTGAGATTTATGATACCCGTCAATAGCTTCAAATTCAAATGATTGAATTCCTTCATTTGTCTTGCTCTTGCCAAGCATTTTCCCCTTAACTCCAACCTGCACCGCAAATGCAGAGAGACATCTTCCTCCGTTGCCGCACATGGTACCCTCATTGCCGTCCGAGTTAAAGTAGCGCATAGAAAAATCATACTTATTGCTTTTTCCAAGAAGCATAAGTCCGTCCGCGCCAATTCCAAAACGCCTGTCGCACAATAAATTAATCTGCTTTGTTGTAAGCTTGTTCTTTCCAGTGCGGTTATCTAATATGATAAAGTCATTGCCTGCTCCCTGGTATTTATATGCATGAATCTTCATTGCTTTTTTTGTTGTTATTTTATTTAATACTTGTTATCCGTTTTATTTATACGTTATGACTCTGTGCCACATCATTATATTCCTCTATAATTGTCTCAGCTACAGCTTTTGACGCCCCTCCCCCCCCGAGAACTCTGCGTACTTTCGCATAGTCTTTTTTCATCTGCTCAACATAGGACTTGTCATTGAGCAGCATGTACAATTCTTTTGAAATAAGCTTTGGAGTGCATGTATGCTGAATAAGTTCAATAAAAATCTGTTTGTCCAAAATAAGATTTGCAAGACTGATATAATGTAGCTTCACAAGGTGCTTTGCAATCTGATAAGTAATCTCAGAAGAACCATAGCAGACAACTTGCGGAATCCCAATGATTGCGGCCTCTAAAGAGGCTGTGCCTGAACTGATTATGGCTGCCTCTGAATGCTTTAGCACGGAGTACGTCTTTCCCTCCAAAATAAACATGTCTTTTCCAACATCAATTTTTCCTGCAGGATTTTTCACATTGTACCTGTCTATTATGCCCGTATAAAATTCCGTCTGGACTGACGGTGCGACTGCAAGCAGAAATTTATAGCCCGGATATCTTTTAATAACATCCAGCATCCTTGGCAAAAGATACGCTATCTCTCCTTTGCGGCTGCCGGCCAATAGAGCAATAAATCTGTCGGGGACAAGACCAGAGCGCTTGCAGAAGTCTTCCTTGCTTTCATTTATAAACGGATAATTATCAATGCTGTCCAGCAGCGGATTGCCGCGGTAGATAGCGTCTATATTCCACTTTTTTTTGAAGTAATCCGCCTCAAAAGGGAAAATGATAAATAGCCTGTCTACGTAGCGCTGCAACTGTTTACCGCGGCTCTCCTTCCATGCCCATATTTTGGGAGCAATATAGTAGAATACTTTAAAGCCTTTATTATGAGCAAATTTAGCAATCCTAAAGTTGAACCCGGGGTAATCAATCAGTATAATAAGATCCGGCTGCCATTCTAAAATGTCCTCTTTGCAAAATGCAATATTGTTTAGAATTTTACCGAGATTTAGCACTACTTCCAGAAATCCCATTATTGCCGTATCCTTGTAATGTCTTACTAATGTTCCTCCCGCTTCTTGCATTAAATCTCCGCCCCAGCATCTGATTTCACAATCATGCTCCGACTGTTTCAATCCTCTTATCAGATTGGAACCGTGCAAATCTCCCGATGCTTCTCCAGCTATGATGTAATATTTCACAATGTATAATTTATTGTTGGTTCAATTTTTTGCAATTAACGCCAGGACATATTTTTGTGCCGGCTAAAATTTCCACTTGTTCAATAATCTCTCTATTTCCTCATAATCAGTGTTATTTACTTTATGAGGTGTAATCGCAATATATCCCGCTTCCACAATCGAATGGTCCCCGGCTTTTGAAATGTCCTTGTCATGGAACTCTCCGGAAGTCCAAAAATACTCTTTTCCCTGCGGGGTCTTGTAGGAGTTAAGCTCATCCAGCCACATTCCGTTTCCGCTCTCGGCAAATTTAATTCCCTTTATTTTCCCGACAGGTATATCCGGGAAGTTGATATTCAAGTAAGTTCCCGGAACAGGCGGGCATGCAAAGAAATTCTTAATAATTACACCAATATACTTTTTTACCGGTGCAAAATTGGCGTTCACCTTATGCGTATTGATGGATAATCCGATTGAAGGTATTCCGTAGATAGTGCCCTCCTTAGCCGCTCCAAGAGTGCCGGAATAAACAGCTGCTACAGAGGCATTTGAGCCATGGTTTATGCCGGATATCAAAAGATCCGGAAGGTGTTTGACATCAAAGAATTTATTCATTGCCATCTTTATGCAATCTACGGGAGCCCCTGTAAATGAGTATATTCTAATACTGTTTCCGTTGCTTGCGGTTTTTTCATGAATCTTTTTCAGCCATAAAGGAACATCCATTGTCAGAGAGGCGGATTTACCGCTCTGCGAATCCTTTGGTGCAATGGCTGTCACATTGCCATATTTTGAAAAAATTTCAACTGCCGTTTTAAATCCTTTTGAATGATATCCGTCGTCGTTAGTTATCAGTATTTCAAGCTTTTTCTTCTGCATTTGCGTTTGTCTGGAATTTTTAAGTTGTAAAGGTAGTTAATTTGTGCAAAAAAATTGTAAGTTTGCACGGTTTTTGAGGGGTAAGGGAATCGTTTCTGGAGAGTGTTCTATCGAGAGTTTATTAGAAATTTATTTAATTAACACACAAATATTTATGAATAAAATTAAAGTAGGTATTAACGGTTTTGGACGTATTGGACGTTTGGTGTTCAGAGCCGCACAGGAAAGAGATGACATTCAGATTGTCGGAATTAATGATTTGCTGGATGTAGATTACATGGCTTACATGCTTAAGTATGATACGATGCATGGCCAGTTCAACGGAACAATTGAGGTTAAGGATGGCAAATTGGTTGTTAACGGCAATTCTATCAGAGTGACTGCAGAGATGGATCCTGCTAATTTGAAATGGAATGAGGTGGATGCTGAGTATGTTGTAGAATCTACCGGTTTGTTCCTAACCAAGGAGAAGGCAGAGGCTCATATAAAGGCCGGTGCAAAAAGAGTTGTTATGTCAGCTCCTTCAAAGGATGATACTCCAATGTTTGTATGCGGCGTAAATGATAGTAAATATGCAGGGCAGGCAATTGTTTCAAATGCTTCATGTACGACAAATTGTCTTGCTCCTATTACAAAAGTTCTTAACGATAAATTCGGAGTTGTTAATGGTTTAATGACAACCGTTCACTCTACCACGGCAACTCAGAAAACTGTTGACGGTCCTTCCAAGAAAGACTGGAGAGGCGGACGTGCTGCTGCAGGTAATATAATCCCTTCATCTACAGGTGCTGCAAAGGCTGTAGGAAAAGTTATTCCTGAGCTTAACGGTAAACTTACAGGTATGTCAATGAGAGTTCCTACCTTGGATGTTTCTGTTGTTGATCTTACTGTAAACTTGGCTAAGCCAACCACATATGATGAAATTTGCAAGGCAATGAAGGATGCTTCAGAGGGAGAGTTAAAAGGTATTTTAGGATATACGGAGGATGCAGTTGTTTCTTCTGATTTCCTGGGTGATGCAAGAACTTCTATATTTGATGCAAAGGCAGGTATTCAGATTGCCCCGACATTTGTGAAAGTTGTTTCCTGGTATGACAACGAGTGGGGATATTCAAACAAGGTACTGGACCTTATTAAGGCGATGAACAAGGT
>DAIRSJ010000055.1:3888-10564 GCA_036804445.1 Candidatus Egerieousia sp. | reverse complement strand
AGGCACTTGGCAATACGCCCATTAAAGACGTCTCTTGCGATCCCGAATTATCCGATTCCTGTGTACCTGAGGCTTTGGTTTCGTTTTTTCCTGCAATTTTTTCAGCATTAATTTTGGAGGTATCACGCTGCACTTTACTTAACCTTCCACCGGCTCTCAGGTTGTAAAAAGGCAGGTTAATCAGATACTTCTCATCTGACATCTTTTTAGAAAAAGATGCGTCCACTCTCTTTGAATTATCACTTAAAAGGTATGACCAATCTGCATTTCTCATTAAGGAGTCCAGTTGGTTTGCAGTATAGCCCATTGAATACAAGCCTCCTATGAGCGCACCAACGGACGTGCCTACCACCAGGTCAACTGGCACATTCAGCTCTTCCAGCCTTTTAAGTACACCAATATGCGCAGCACCTTTTGCACCGCCTCCGCAAAGTACCAATCCGACGGTTGGTCTCTTTTTGCCGGAAAAGCCATTAACAAAAGTAGAATCTCCAAATCCAAGTGCAATTGATGAAAAATCAACCGCTCCGGCATAAGGTTCGACACTGCAAATAACTGTCATTAAAACCGTTAAAAAAACAGAAAGCTTTTTCATTACTTTTTGTTTTTAAGACCGCTCAACATTCCGCATGCCGCAAAAATATCCTCTCCTCTTGAGGCGCGTATCGTAGCTGTAATTCCCGCATTGCAAAGACGCTCCTTAAATTGCTCAATCACAGCCATAGAGGAGCTTTGAAATCTTGTATCTCCGATATCATGGAATCTTATAAGGTTGACTCTGCATTCCAAACCTCTTAATTTTGAGATAATTGCATCCGCATGCCGTTTATTGTCGTTGAGGCCCTTGAACATTATGTACTCAAAACTTACTCGACGCTGTCCGGTGAAATCATACTGCCTGATGATTTCCATGGTTTTATCTATGGGATTTTGTTTCTCTGCAGGCATCATCTCCTGGCGCTCATCTGCATAAGGGTTGTGCATGCTGACTGCAAGGTGCGTTTTGGTCTCATCCAAATATTTCTGCACATTTATGCCAATAGTGCTGACGGTAATACGCTTAGGGCTCCAGGAACAACCCCAGTCAGAAGTTAGCACGTCAATTGCGCGCTCCACATTCTCCATGTTGTCAAGCGGCTCCCCCATTCCCATGAAAACAGCATTGGTGAGTCTGTCCGCTTCAGGGATTGTAAAAAACTGTGAAAGAATTTCTGCTGCATCAATATTTCCCTTGAACCCCTGTCTTCCGGTCATGCAAAATTTGCATCCCATCCGGCATCCCGCCTGAGAAGAAACGCACAATGTGATACGCTTTTCATCGGGTATCATAACAGCCTCTATGAATGTGCCCGTATGACACGGAAACAGGTATTTTATTGTACCGTCCTTTGAAACAGCCGCTTCTGCCGGCTGTACAAAACCGATATCATAATTTTCTGAAAGTTTCTGTCGAGAAGAGAGAGAGAGATTTGTCATTTTTTCAAAAGTGGTAACTCGCTTTTTATAAAGCCATTGCGCAATTTGATCTCCCGCAAATTGCGGCAGGGAAAGGACTTTGCAAACGTCCTTGAGTTCCTGCAGGTTTTTACCCAAAAGTTTCTCTTTCATTGCGTAAATTTAGTCATTTCTGAGTATCTTTGTAAACATCATAAATTAACATTTAAAAATTAAACCATTATGGCTAAAGAGAAAGAGAAAAAGGCCGCTGAAGCAGCGGAAGAGGTAAAGGTAGAGGTTAAAGAGATGCCTAAGGCTCAGGAAACAAATCCTGAGAAACTCAAGGCCCTGCAGGCTACCCTGGACAAAATTGAAAAAGATTTTGGAAAAGGGACAATCATGAAATTGGGGGATCAGCCTAAGTTTAATGTTTCCGTTATACCGTCAGGCTCTATTGGACTTGACCATGCCTTGGGCATTGGAGGTTATCCAAGAGGCAGAGTGATAGAGATTTACGGACCGGAGAGCAGCGGAAAAACAACACTTGCAATTCACGCCATAGCAGAGGCTCAAAAGCTGGGTGGTATTGCGGCAATCATTGATGCAGAGCACGCTTTTGACAGAACTTATGCAAAGAAACTTGGAGTTAACGTAGATACATTGCTTATTTCTCAGCCTGACAACGGCGAGCAAGCTCTGGAAATTACAGACAGTCTTATCCGCTCCGGAGCTGTGGATATTGTTGTAATTGACTCAGTTGCAGCCCTTACACCAAAAGCGGAGATAGAGGGCGAGATGGGAGATTCCAAGATGGGATTACAGGCAAGGCTTATGAGCCAGGCGCTTAGAAAGCTTACTGCAAACATCAGCAAGACCAATACATGCTGCATTTTTATCAATCAGTTGCGTGAAAAAATCGGAATCATGTTTGGCAATCCGGAGACCACAACTGGTGGAAACGCACTTAAATTCTACGCCTCTGTTCGCTTGGATGTCAGAAAGTTAAATCAGCTGAAAGACGGGGACGATCCTACCGGAAACCGCACAAGAGTTAAAGTTGTAAAGAATAAAATGGCCCCTCCTTTTAGGAAGGTGGAATTTGATATTGTTTTTGGAGAGGGTATCTCCAAACTCGGAGAAATTGTTGACCTTGGCGTTGACTTGGATGTGATCAAAAAGAGCGGAAGCTGGTTCAGCTACGGAGAGAGCAAATTGGCCCAAGGCAGGGACGGCGTAAAGCAGCTGCTGCGGGACAATCCGGAGCTTTCAGATGAAATCGAGGCAAAAGTCAGAGAGAAGCTTAAGACTATCAACGACTAATAATCAGAACTTTATCTTAATCGCGATGGATCGGTTTCCGTCGCGATGTTTATAATTATTTCATACATTATGGAGACAGTATTGAGCGGCATTAGATCTACCGGCCACTTGCACCTTGGCAATTATTACGGTGCACTTAAGAATTTTGTAAAAATCCAGGACAGTTATAAATGTTTCTTTTTTGTGGCTGATATTCACTCCCTTACGACTCATCCGCATCCGTCGGATTTTCATGAGGGAGTAAAAATTATTTTGTCAGAGTATCTGGCTGCCGGCTTGGATCCTGATAAATCGGCTATTTACGTTCAGAGCGATGTTCCTGAAATCTGCGAGCTTTATACTCTGCTCAATATGATTTCATACGTCGGAGAGCTGGAAAGGACCGTTTCCTTTAAGGACAAAGTACGCCAGCAGAGGAACAATGTAAATGCAGGTCTGCTTACCTATCCGGTGCTGATGGCATCTGATATTCTGGCACACAGGGCAACAAAAGTTCCTGTTGGAAAAGATCAGGACCAGCACTTGGAGATTGCAAGAACAATAGCAAGAAGGTTTAACACGCTTTATGGAGCCGAAGTTTTTCCGGAGCCCGTAAATATGGATTTCGGAAGCGGCGCAATTAAAGTTCCGGGACTGGACGGCAACGGCAAAATGGGGAAGAGCGAGGGTAACGGAATATTCCTTTGCGATGATGAAAAGACTATTTCAAAAAAAGTTATGAAGGCCGTAACAGATGCCGGCCCTACAACACCAAACTCTGAAATGCCGGAATCCGTAGCAAATCTTTTCAAGATTCTTTCCATCGTTTCAGACAAGAGCACGGTAGATTACTTCAAAGAGAAATACAATGATTGTTCCATCAGATATGGAGATTTAAAGAAGCAGCTGGCTCAGGATATCTGCAAGCAGACGCTCCCTATAAAGGCTAGAATAGATGATATTTACAACGATGCTGAATACCTTCATAAAGTTGTAAAACAGGGTGCGGACAAAGCCAGAGAAAGTGCCGCCGCAACCCTTGCGCTTGCACGTAAGGCAATAGGGTTCAAAGCTTTTTAATATCTGTCGGGAGCAAAATATTTATCACGACAGTAAAAAATATTCACCGCTGCAGTTAATGGTTGACAAGGTAACAATAGAGAGGATCATGGATGCCGCCAACATTGTTGACGTCATTGGGGATTTTGTTGCCTTAAAGCGCCGAGGCTCTGATTACATAGCGTGCTGCCCGTTTCACAATGAGAAAACTCCCAGTTTTTCCGTCTCTCCAAGGCTTGGAATTTATAAATGCTTTGGCTGCGGCAAGGCGGGGAATGTTGTGAACTTTGTAATGGAACATGAGCAAATGACTTATGTTGAGGCACTTAAATATCTAGGAAAAAAATACGGAATAGAAGTTAAAGAGAGAGAAGAAACTGCGGAAGATGTGGAGAAGCGCCGGCACGGAGATTCCCTTTTGATTGTAAATGAGTATGCTCAAAAATATTTTACCAATACCCTGCTGGAGACCGAAGAGGGAAAAGCGGTTGGCTTAAGTTATTTTAAAGAGAGAGGTTTTTCTGAACAGACTATTAAAGATTTTCTGCTGGGTTATGCGGACAGAGACCGTAATTCCTTTAGCAGTCAGGCTATTAAGAGCGGATATAAAAAAGAATATTTAACTGAAACGGGACTCTCTCTGGAGGGAAGAGTTGCAGAGAAAGAAGATCAAAATTATGATGGAAGCCTGTATCACCACAGCGGGGGAGAGCTTTATGACCGTTTTAGGGAGAGGGTAATGTTTCCTATCCGCGGCATAACTGGGAGAGTTGTTGCGTTTGGCGGAAGAAAACTGCGCGGAGATAAAAAGATTGCAAAATATGTAAACTCTCCGGAGAGTTCAGTCTATGTAAAGAATAAAACTCTATACGGACTGTATGAAGCAAAGGCTGCAATTGCAAAGGCCCAAAACTGCTATCTTGTAGAAGGTTACACAGATGTTATCTCTTTCCATCAAAACGGAGTGGTTAATGTTGTTGCAAGCTGCGGCACTTCTCTTACGCAAGGACAGATACAACTCATAAAAAGATTTTCCCCAAAGGTTACCGTCCTTTATGACGGAGATGCGGCAGGTATTCATGCCTCTTTAAGAGGAATAGATTTATTCCTGGCAGAGGGACTGGAGGTTAAAGTCGCTCTATTTCCGGATGGTGAAGACCCTGATTCTTATGCACGTAAACACACCCCGGATGAATTACAAAAATTCTTGAAGGACGCAGAAGAAGATTTCATCTCATTCAAATATCGCATTCTAAGCAAAGATATTGAAAGAGACCCGCTTAGGAGGGCAAAGTTGATTGGAGAAGTTGTTACAAGCATATCTGTAATTCCGGATTCCATTGTCCGCAGCGTTTACATTGACGAGACTGCAAAAAATTTAAAAATATCTCCCGATATTTTAAATCAGAAAGTTTCAGAACTGCGCGCCAAAAGACAAAATGATGAATATTGGAGAAACAAGAAGCAGGAGGATTTGCAAAATGCAGAGACAGGGGAGCCCGAGCCGGAGGAGATGAACATTTCTTCCCCTATTCGGGAGGAAGAGAAGCTTGCCCGCAATAATGACTATTGCAAAGAAGCGGAGCAGGATTTAATTTATTACCTGCTTAAGTTTGGACACAATATTCTAAAGAACGAGAAGAGTTTTAATTATGGCTCGGAAGAGACTGACCGGCAAAGTGTTGCAGAATATATAAAGGCACAGCTGGACTGTGACGGACTTGAGCTCATTAATCCTGTGCTAAGACAAATTTACAATGAATACTTCACACTTGAGGCAACTGACTCAACTGAAATTGTCAGACACTTTGCCGCGGGCACTGATAACGAAGTTGCAAAAGTTGTGATAAATTTGTTTCAGGATAAATACTCTTTAAGGAGCGAGAAGATTAAAAATACTCTCATACCGGAAAAAAGCATCCTTGGCAATCTTGTTCCAAAAGCCATGTACATATACAAGGCAAAAGTAGTTGCACAAAGAATCCTGGAATTAACCCCTAAACTGGATAAGACTCATAAAGAGGGCAATACAGAAGAAGAAAAAAATATTGTAGAACAAATAAAGCTGCTAACTCAAGTCAAAAAAAATTTGACAAAGGCGGCAAAATTAATTGACACATAATATGGAGAAGAAGTTTAAAAGACATTTGATTACCGCCGCCCTACCTTACGCCAACGGCTCTGTCCACATTGGCCATCTTGCAGGTGTTTATGTTCCGGCCGATATTTATGCGCGTTTCCAACGTCTTAAAGGTGAGGATGTTCTATTTGTATGCGGGAGTGATGAACACGGTGTCCCCATTACTATAAAGGCAAAACAGCTAGGCTGTACGCCGCAGGATATTGTAGACAAATATCACGCAATAATCAAAGACTCTTTTAACAGATTTGGCATAAGTTTTAGCATTTACTCCAGAACAAGTTCAAAAATTCATGCAGAAACCGCCTCTGAATTTTTCCTAAAACTTTACAAAGAAGGAAAATTTGTTGCACAAGAGAGCGAGCAATATTTTGATACGGCAACAAATACTTTTCTTGCCGACAGGTATATTGTGGGGACTTGCCCAAAGTGCGGATTTGAAGGAGCTTACGGAGACCAATGTGAAAAATGCGGAAGCACGCTTAGTCCGGACGAACTGATAAATCCCCATTCATCCATAAGCGGGGAAACTCCTATTAAGAAAAAAACAAAACATTGGTATCTGCCTCTGGATAAATATGAAGATTGGTTAAAAGACTGGATACTAAATAATCACAAAGAATGGAAGACCAACGTTTACGGACAGTGCAAGTCATGGCTGGACGGCGGCCTTAAGCCAAGAGCAGTAACAAGAGATTTGGACTGGGGAATTCCGGTTCCCATAGAGGGCGGAGAAGGAAA
>DAIRSJ010000055.1:0-3788 GCA_036804445.1 Candidatus Egerieousia sp. | reverse complement strand
CCGGGACAGCAAGATGTTCTGCGTTATGCACTTTGCGCAAACGCACCGGAAACTAAAGACAATGATTTTACCTGGAAAGATTTTCAAGCACGCAACAATAGTGAGCTTGTTGCAATCTACGGCAACTTTGTCAACCGCAGCATAGTGCTTACTCATAAGTATTTTGACGGAAAAGTTCCTGCCGTTCACGATGTAGATCTGCAGAAAATAGATAAAGATTTTATTGCAGCCATTCCGCAAATAAAAGAGCAGTTGCAAAACAGTCTGGAGAATTTCAGATTCAGAGATGCACTTAAAGAGGCAATGAACATGGCACGTCTTGGCAATAAATATTTGACAGATACAGAGCCGTGGAAAGTTATAAAAACAGATAAGGACAGGGTTGCGGTCATTCTAAATTTATCATTGCAACTATGTGCTAACCTGTCAATTGCATTTGAACCCTTCTGTCCGTTTTCATCAAAGAAACTTCAGGCAATGCTTAAAATTGCACCTGTAAACAATGAGGTCTGCCCCACCAGCAAACCGGACGGTCTGGTAAGCTGGGCCAACATCGGCAGAGTAGATTTCCTGGAGGCAGGTCACACAATCAATGCACCTGAACTTCTGTTCAGTAAAATAGAAGATGAAGCCGTAGTTGCCCAGGTTCAGAAACTCAATGATACAAAGAAAGCCAATGCGGCAAAAGCTTCAGAAGCTGCTGCCAAAGTCGTAGCTCCTCAAAAAGCGGAATGCGTCATAGATGATTTTGATAAAATGGACATCAGAACGGCCACAGTACTTGAAGCCGTAAAAGTTCCAAAAACAGACAAACTTTTAAAGCTCACAATAGACACCGGAATAGATAGGCGCGTAATTGTTTCAGGTATAGCAGAATACTACACCCCGGAGCAGATGGTTGGAAAACAGATTTGCATTCTTGCAAACTTAAAGCCCCGTGTGCTTAGAGGAATAGAGAGCAAGGGAATGATTCTAATGGCTAAGGATGGTGCCGGTAAGATGCGTTTCATTACCCCGCAGGAAATGATTGCCAACGGTGCTCAAATCGGCTAATAATCAGAGCCGAAGACCGGACCGTTTATATTTTATAAACCGAAAATTATAATTTGTATTGAATAACGCTTAATTCATCGGCGTTATAAAGCAAATGCTCCAATACCGGACGCAGAGGCTCGCGTAGCGCAAAAATAATCAAAGCAAGAACAACAACCGCAGCAACACCATACCCAAAATATTTTAAATACTTAAGTATCCTTGCATTACGCAACTTTCTCTCCGCACGCACCTTAGCCTCCTCCCTTTTTTGCCACATTGCCCAAGCCTCCGCCTTGGCTTTAGATTTTGCCTTCATTTCCTCTGCTTCCTGCGCTTCCTGCGTCTTTTGCACCTCTATGTTTTGCAAAGCCTCATCTTTTTGCAAAGCCTCATCGCTATGTGATTCAATCTTATCCGCAGGTTCATCCTCTTGAACTGCAGCAGTTTTAACTGTATTCCAATCCTTTGCAGCCTCTTTCTCCCCAACTACCTTTGCCCCGGCAGCATTTGCCTCTTTCTCAGCGACAGTTGTAAATATCTCAGCGATAGATTCCTTGGCACTTTCATCTTGCCCCTCAATATCTTTGACAACTTTTGTACGCGGCTGGCCGTCAAGCCCGCGTTCCGTTTTATCCTCCTCAATAAATTTTCCTTGACGTCTTCTCGCTGCAATTTCTTCAGCCTTCTTCTTCTCGCTCTCAATTCTTTCCGCCTCTGCCCTCGCTTCTTCTTCTTTCTGTTTTTGCATCTGAACTCTTTGCGCATCTTTCCAAAGTTTTTCTTCCGCTTTTTTTTCAGACTCCGCAATCTCTTGAGCTTCAAGTTTTTTCTTCAATTCAATTTCATCAGCAGAAAGTTTTGTCTCTTCAAGCGGTAACTCAATGCCGTCTGAAGCAAGAGCTTTTGTAACAACGTTTACCTCAACATCGCTCACATTCTCCGACTGCTCTTTAATACCAATGGCCCCAATCGCACTCTGCGCAAGTTCAACGCTTCCTGTCTTTGCCGTGCCAGATTTTCTTTTTGCTGCAATTTCCTCAAGCTCAATAGCAGCATGTTCTACTTCAAATTTTCCATTATCTCCAAGTACGACAACCTCAGTGGCCTCTGATTGAAGAGGCTTCCCAAAAATATAAGCATGTCCACCAAGAATACCGACGCTTGGAATAAATTTTTCTCTCTTTTCTCCGGACATTTCATCTGTATTTCCGGACTTATTATCGACAGGATTTTGCCTTTTGGAAAAATGCAATATCTCCGCATTTTTCTTTACAGCGTGATGCACCTCCTCCGCAACAGTCTCTTGATTTTCCGTCCTGCCGGAATCAACAATTACCGTTCCCTTAATAGTACCATCTGTATTCTTGACAGCCGGGGCCATGGCCACGGGTGCTATTTTATAAACATCTGCTACAGAACTTGTTTTGCGAGCATCAATGTGTAATTCCGAATCCTCCTCTGGGCCAAAATCATAGTCAACATGGTCACGTGATTCTTTTGCAAACCGAGGCTCCTCTTCCTGCTCAGTTTCAGGAACAGGCTCAGCAACATTATCATTGTTTTTCTCAACTTCAAAACTGTCCAAACCAAAACTGTCGGGAGACAAATTCAGACTCCCTTCCTCATCAAAACCATATCTGAAATCCTCTCCAAAAATAATCTTTCCAAGGCCGGGGATTAAAAAATCACTCTCATCTATAAGGCTGGTTTTTATTGAGTTGATAAACTCAGCTACTTCCTTTTTGCTATCCTCCAAAGTTATCCCGCTTGCAGCGGCATATTCACTCTCAAGCAAACCGTCATTGGTTAACTCAAAGCTGTTGAAAACAATTTTTCTATGAGGTGGAGTTATTATAGATCCTCCTTTAGCAAAGCCGGCAGGAACGTCTTCCGTTTCCAAAGAACCCATCATAGGAAGAGATACCTTCCCGCGTTCTAGAATAATCTTTTTAAGTATTTGAGATACAAGATTTAAATCCATAAGTTTATCCTGAGCTATTGCCGTACCGGTTACCACACAAAGTTACTCTATTTTTACCATTTTACTTAAAAGATTTGGAACTTCTTTAAAAAAACTATACTTTTGTACCCCCTCTGCAAAAAGCAGGAGGATTCTTTTTCCTGAATAGCTCAGTTGGTTAGAGCACCTGACTGTTAATCAGGGGGTCGTAGGTTCAAGTCCTACTTCAGGAGCAAAAAAGCCCGCAATTATTTGCGGGCTTTTTTATTATACTTCTACTCTATTTGATGCCATGTATCTTTGAGTTGTCATCAACGCCTCTCCTGATTCCCAACATTTTACAAACCCTTGACCTCAATGACCTCTTATTTTTGAGCCTCTCTGCATTATACAATGCACCCATTCCAACTTTGACGTAATCCCAATTGCGTATTTTACAATACTCGACAACTATTGCCGCAACAATAATAGGACTACAACCAAGATTGGCCAAATCGGTGGTAAACTGTATTTTAGAGTGCGATTTAAAATTAGAACGATTAACATCAATCAGCGCAAAATGAAATTTGCCGTCCACAATCTTATAAAGAATATTCTCTTTATTGTAATCATTATGAGTTATATGGTGTCTGTGCAAATCCACACAATACGCTGCAAATGCCTTAATAAATCGCTTTAATAATCCTATCTTTTGAGGATTCTCATCATAAAGATCCAAATTCAGCAATTCCCCGATTGACTTATAATCAGAATATAAGCAGATATAATATCCGGTGTGGAAAATGCCGTGCAA
>DAIRSJ010000054.1:8546-10604 GCA_036804445.1 Candidatus Egerieousia sp. | reverse complement strand
TTTATAACTACGGCATTCAAAAGACCGCGTCCTCTGATCTCTGAAATATAAGGAGATTTAATTTTTGCGATTTCCGCACGGAATACTTTTCCAAGTTTTTCGGATTTTTCTGTAAGATGTTCATCCTTAACAAATTTCAAAGCTTCAACGGCAACGCGGGCGGCAAGTGTGAAACCGCCGAATGTTGAACCGTGTTCGCCCGGAGCAATGTTTAACATGATATTGTCATCTGCAAGACAAGCGGACACCGGAAGTACGCCGCCCCCAAGAGCCTTGCCCAAAATAACCATATCGGGACGGACATTATCCCACTGGCTGCAAAGCATTCTTCCTGTTCTTGCAATACCGGTCTGAACCTCATCTGCAATCAAAAGAACATTGTGCTTGTGACAAAGATCATAGCATTTCTTTAGATATCCGTCTTCCGGGACCACAATGCCGGCCTCACCCTGGATAGGCTCAACAATAAATGCACAGGTTTCTTTTCCGTATTTGTCCAGAGTTTTCTCCAAAGCTTTTGTGTCATTGTAAGGTATCTGAATAAATCCGGGAGTGAGAGGGCCGTATTTTGAGTAAGATGAAGGATCGTCGCTCATTGTAATTACTGTGATTGTACGTCCGTGAAAGTTTCCTTTACAGCAAATGATTTTAATTTTATTGTTGGGAATTTCTTTCTTCACATTGCCCCATCTTCTTGCAAGTTTAAGAGCCGTCTCAACTGCCTCTGCTCCTGAGTTCATCGGAAGAACTCTGTCATATCCAAAATAATCATGAATATACTTTTCATAATCGCAAAGACACGTGTTGTAGAATGCTCTGGAAGTCAAGCACAATTTATGAGCCTGATCACACAGGGCCTTCACAATTTTAGGATTGCAATGTCCTTGGTTAATAGCGGAATATGAAGACAGGAAGTCAAAATATTTTTTACCGTTGACATCCCATACAAATGCTCCTTTGCCTTTTTCAAGGACAACGGGAAGCGGATGATAATTTTTAGCACCGTACTTGGACTCCATGTCCATATAGTGTTTTTCTTTTGCCGTGAATTTCATAATCATGTTATTTTTAAGTAGTTCCTTTTATTTGCTTACAAATTTATGAAAAATTCCGCATAATAAACGCGAATATGAATAAGCTGCGCCGCTACAACTTCTAAATTGCCATGAATATTAGAATCTGTGCGGTAAGAACTCGCAGGAACATAGTCAGCGGATATACGGTGGCATAACCAACTGCAGGATAGCTGTTTCCGGCAATCTCTCCTGAGAATGCAAGCGCAGGAGGATCTGTTGTACTTCCGGCAATCATACCAATTAACGTCAGGTAATTAGTCTTTGTAATAAGTCGTGCAAGGATTCCGACAAGCAACAGAGGAATCAATGTTATTATAACTCCGTAGCCTATAAGCATATATCCCTGATGATTAACAAGAGTATCCACAAACTTTTCTCCGGCCCCGATTCCAACTGCTGCAAGGAAGAGACAAATACCGACCTCTCTCAACATAAGATTTGCGCTCTCCGTCGTATATGTAGGAAAATGTATTTTGTTGCCAAAGTGACCTATCAAAATAGCTATTATGAGCGGACCTCCTGCAAGTCCAAGCTTCACAGGCTGAGGCATTCCCGGAAATTTAAACGGAAGACTTCCAAGCAAAACTCCAAGTGCAATCCCCAAGAAAATAGCTGCCACGTTCGGCTGCCAAAGTTTCTTTAATGAATTTCCCATAACCTCGCTCATCTGCTTGATTCCGCTCTCGCTCCCGACAGTTACTAATGTATCACCAACTTGAAGCGCGATATTGGGAGTTGCAACAATATCAACTCCAGAACGGAGAATTCTTGTAACATTCACACCATAAGCCGTACGTAAATGCAGTTGACCGATTGTGCGGCCGTTAATGGAGGCTTTTGTAACCATTACCCTTTTAGATATCAGACTCTTATCCATACTTTCCCACTCTTTGATATCCATATTTACAATCTTACCCATTGAGGTCGCTATTTCATCAACTTCAGAATCCGCAGCAACTATCAACATCATGTCGCCGGCATT
>DAIRSJ010000054.1:0-8446 GCA_036804445.1 Candidatus Egerieousia sp. | reverse complement strand
CATGGAGAATATGATTCCAAGCACTCCAAGAGGATATGCCATGGCATATCCTATCGCGAGTGAAGGATCGACACTCCCCGTTGCATCGGCAATTGTCTGCTGTGCCGCACCAAGTCCCGGGGTATTTGTAACCGCTCCGTAAAGAACGCCGGTCATGGTAATAAGGGAAGTACCTGTTATTCTATGAATTGCATAAGCGCAAACACAGCTGAGCAGTACTATTAGAGTTGCCCATCCGTTAAGGGCAAGACCTCCTTTTTTAAATGATGATACAAAGTTTGGTCCCACGGAAAGACCAACGGAATAGACAAAAAGTATCAGTCCAAAATCCTTTACAAATCCCAAGGTAACGGGCTCTATTCTCATCCCAAAATGAGAGACAATAATTCCGACAAAAAGCACCCATGTTACACCAAGAGAAATTCCCCCAACTTTAACTTTTCCAAGTAAAACGCCAAGAGTTATTACAATAGAGAGTACTATCACGGCATGTGCAACTCCCTGATTCATAAATAACTGTCCAAACCATCCTAATATCATAACTTATAAATATTTATTTCTTCTTTTTCCCCGACAGTTTTGCCACAGGTTTTGCGGAATTGCCCGTAACGCCCATCTCTTTTAGCAGGGTATCTGCATGAGCATACTTATCCAAAAACCACAAAACATATCTAATGTCAAGATTTACGCAGCGGCAATATTTATTGTTAAAGAAAAATTCATCTGCAATACCGTCTCTGTTTCCGTCAAATGCAAGACCTATAAGCTCGCCATTTGCATTCATTACGGGACTGCCTGAATTTCCGCCCGTTATATCACATGTAGAAATAAAATCAACGGGAATCGTGTTGCCGCTCATTGTACGTGTCCATTGTCCAAAATTTTTATTTTTAATTAAGCTGTACACGGCCGGATACATGTTAAAATCATAATTTGTTGTATCTCTCTTTTGTTCTATTCCGGCTGCCGTAGACTGCCATGAATAATAAACGCCGTCTGCCGGAGCAATGGATGCTACATTACCGAAAGTTATTCTCATTGTGGAATTGGCATCCGGAGCCTGAGCAACACCCCTATCTTTAAGCATCATATAAGTGGCACCAATATATGCTCTGTTAAGGGTTGTCGGATTGAGCTTTTCGGCAGCCAGAGTTTTGTTTGCTTCCTTTCCCAGCTCTGTTGAATTCACAAAACTTTCGAACACTGCAAATGGCTCATTTTTAACTTTTTCCATGGTTATGCCGCTTGCAAAGAATTTGATTGTTTTAGCACTGTCGCTGAAAATGCTGTTGGCATACATTTCTTTTATTTTGTTCTCCAGGTTATCCTTGTTGTCATCCAAAAATTTCCTCAACTCATTGTTCATATACTTGCGGTCCACATGCTCATCTATATATTTTAACATTGCATATGTAATCTCCTGTTCTACGGCAGGATCTGTCTCCCGCTCCTGTTTCAAGGTCGTGTTTAAAATTCCGCGCACATCTCTATCTGAAGTATCTTCCGCTGTAAGTTGTTTCTTCTCCATTTTCTTTACAACCGTTGCCAATCTTGTGGAGTAAGTAACTGGAGCACAGCCCCTTACAAGAGCTTCCATTAACATTTGTCTGTTCCTGCTTATATCTTTTACAGATGAATATGTTTTTTGCAATCCCTCAAGGACATTACCATAATCCTTAACTCTTTGAGGGTCTGCATTTATCCACTGCTTAAGTTTTGCCTCTCTAACCTTTATTGTATCAATAGTTCCCTGTTTTCCAATACAGATATTCTGCCATTTTGCATAATCACAATAGTTGCTAATTTCAAAGTACTCATTTGAATATTTTAATCTTAACAGCGGGTCTTTGTCCATGAATTTTTTTATGACATCAAGTTTGGTTCTTCTAATTACGTATGTGATGGGATTTTCAACAGCATAATGAAATTCCAGTTCCGGAGAGGATACATATCTGCTTGTGCGGCCCGGGTAACCCATGACCATTGTATAATCTCCCTCCTTAACTCCTGCCGCTGAAACTTTCAAGTATGCAGTTGTTTTCATTGGAACATTGTCCGGACTATATTCTGCCGGTGAACCGTCGGGAGCCGTATAAATTCTATACATTGCAAAATCACATTTGTGCTGAGGCCAGCCCCAATTGTCCGCGTCATTGCCAAATGCGGCAACTGTAACCGGAGGCGCGCCAACAAATCTGACATCTCCATAAGTCTGACTGATATATAAATAGTATTTCTGACCCGCCCATTCTGACTGCAAATCAAAATCATATTTTTTAGCCTCTTCATCTTTGCCCAACTTGGCAAGAAGTCTGCGCTGAACTTTTGTAAGATAGCGAAAACCTCTGCCTCCGTGGCAATCCATACTGTCAACTATCGCCCTGCATTCATCCGTCACATCCAGGACAGTGCAAAGAAATGTTATGGTCTTGCCTTTGATTGGCATTTCATCTGAACGCTTCAGAGCCCAATATCCGTTCTCAAGATAATTATGTTCCGGAGTTGAAAGTGCGTGAATATCAGAGTATGCACAATGGTGGTTTGTAATCATCAGACCATCCGGAGAAATAATACTGCCGCTGCATTCACCCCCGTTAAGAGCAACAACGGCATCTTTTAAAGATGTGCCGCGTTTGTAAATACCGGGCTGTTGATATTTTGCATCTGAATATATTTGAGCAGGGGTTATCTTAATACCTGCTTTTCTCATCAATCCATAAAGCTGGGGATTAATGTCATTGACCAGCCACATTCCACCGTCGGCGCGAGCGGCGGTGCAAAAGCCTAACACGCAAAGTGTTATAAGAATTAGAGTCTTACGCATTTTATATAGTTTAAAATTGTCCGCCAAAATTAACAATAAAAAAGCGGTCGGCAAATTACCGACCGCTTAAATATTATCAAAGCAACTTCTCAGAAACTCAACCCGACAGTTGCACTTAACATCTGGGAATATTTTCCCGGAGCATAAATAATGTTTTTGCCATGTAATCTGGTATATGAAACATCTGCATACAAATTCCCCTTAAGTTTACCGCCCAGGAATGCAGTGTATCTTAAACCAAAATTATACAGACCTTTTGGCTGTGTATAATATTCATATTCTCTCAAAAGCAATGAATAGTTTGGTTTAGGTTCTCCCGTTGCCACAGTCATGGTAAAGTTTGGATCTGTGTGTTTTTCAAGCGCATACCCCCATCCGTTGCTCCACTGTGCTCCGGCATAAACATCAAACATCCATTTCTCAAATAAGAAATTTTTTCTTGCCTTTACATAGAAATCATTGTAAGTGATTTTCTGAGTGTAATAGTAAGGAAGAACAAATGAACTGTTGGAACGGTTTGTATAGTGTTCATATCCGAAATTGACATCAACAGAGGGATTTAATTCTCTGCCGGCACCTTTGCCAAACGTCATTCTATAGTCCAAATTCCAATCAAAACTTCTCTTTGCAAATACCTGAACTTCACCATAGTAAGTAACCGTAGTAATACCGCTTACTATCTGACTGGTAAATATTTGGTCATTGTTTTTAATCTTATTATACGCACTTTTAAATGTCAGGTAATCCACAAAATTTCCGTTGTCATAGCTCAACTTTCCGGTATAGGAAAAATTCCTTCCATCCTCTTTAGAATATAGGTTACGTCCGCCCTCTCCGGTCTGACCGCGCCTGTTATAAAAAGAAATCTCATTGTAGAAGCGCCACTTTCCACCTGCGTTGTCATCAAACTTAAATTCAACTTGACCGCTCTCTCCGTTATATTTGCTGATAAAATACTGATCGTCCATATACAGAGTCTTTGTGTCCCATGCGTCATGCAAACCAAAGAACAAGCCCTTAAACCAGTATCCGGTATAAATAACATTGTTATCTGATACTTTTGAATATTCTACCCGTTCATTATACTTCCTGTAAAAATAGCTTGCTCCGACATCAACAAAATCAGATGTATATTTTGCTCCAAAATTTACATCCATAAAAGCATAAGTTGTATAGTGGCGAAGGTCTCTCATCTTTGACAAGTTTGAAGCCTCATATTTTACATTCGCACCAAGAACCAGCCACTTTGTTGCGTTAAAAGCAACTCCTCCTATAAGTTTATAATACTCCTGTCTTTTTGAAGTCGGTACCGTATCTGCAATAAAGTTTGTCAATCTCTCCGGATCAATCACTCCGCTGTAAGTCATATTATTGCCTCTAAAGTTGTTATACTCCAGCATACCGTGCAGTGCAACCTTTTTAACTCTTGCGTAAGATTCCGTCTTCAATCCGAATATATTACTATTATCTGATTCATAGTATTTTACAAACTTGCCGCTGTTATAATTAAAATAGGAACTGACATAAGAGAGTTCTTTATTATTCGCGATGGGAATATTTACAAGTCCGGCCGCGTTTAGGCCGGTAACCCATGCACTTTTCAAGGGAACTATCTCAAATTTTGACGTTTGCTTAAAAGTAACAAGAGAATCATCCTGTTGTTTTTTGAAGTACTCTGCATTCCTGCTGTTCTGTGCCTTACCTCCTGTTGTAAAGCAGCATATAAACAGGACTGCTGCTGCAATAAAACCAAATAAGTTTTTTATCCTTTTCATTTCAGCTCCTCCTTATTGCTCATCTTTTAATAGTTGGTGATCGCTTATTGCAAAATCCGCCAACGAGTTATTTGTATCCTGCAGAATTGTTCTGCCTGCTTTTGCTGAAGCCGCCTCATCTACAATTCTATAAACACTATGGCCTACATACAGATTGGAAGCTGACGGGAACAAAACATAAGATGCATCAACAGATGCAGGTAATCTCTTATATTCCGTTGTAGACCTCATTACCTCCACTGCGTCAAGCACAAATGAGGATGGCACCATAATATATTCAAATGCGGAAGAAGAACCCGGCTTACGGCTCCTATTATTAGGATCATTTATGAATTCTTGCGCCGTGTATCCTTGTATCTTGAATATCAGAGCAGTCGGAGAACTCATAGAGAAAGCGTAAGCAGTAGAAGTTCCCTGCTTCCACAACAAATCCAGCCAATGTCCGTCCAAATTTGAGGAAGGGGTCGGGTGGTAAGTTTTGTTGGTATATCTGGAATTATAGCAGACAAAATAATCAGACTTACTCAAATCCACAGAGTTAGGATTAACTAAAGTATGATCAATAGCACCCCTTATTACAAGTACCGCAGACTTGCCCGGCTGAACAGGGAAAGAAGTTCCCGTCCCCGGCCACTGCCATACCGCCTCCGTTATTGGAATTGTATCTCTAATAACCTTCTGTCCGTTAGCATCTGTATATGACCAAACGGTTGGAGATGAAAGTGAGTTATAAGCGTCCGCACATCCAAAACAAAGACTATCCAAGTATGCTACCTGATCACTATTATTGAAAACCGTCATATATGCATCTGCATAATATGACTTACTTGTGTTTGGATTATAGCACCCCGCAAAGTATACTTCTTTGATAACCAGCTGGCTGGAATAGGACAGAACCAAACCTACATTAAGATTTATCTCACCGGCAGTAGTGTCTTGCAGTTTGACCGCATCAATACTTTTGTTAAACAGAGGAATAGTACCTGACTCGGAAACTCCTTTATCTGATACAGATACCCTGTAAAAACCGTATTGTAAATTTGCGGAGCACGCTCCGTTTGCATCTGTTGTAAGATCGTACTCCACTCCTGTAGACGGGTTGATAACTTTAACAGTCACTCCGGCTCTAACAAGAGAGGTGTATTTATCGGGATAAACCAACTGGATGTTCAGCTTCTTTGTTCCAGAAGTGTAAGCGCTGTCATCCGTTTTGTCAAGCTGTTTTGAGCAAGAGCAAAACAGCATCAAACCTATCGAGATTAAAAATAATATCTTTTTCATATTCATTTCTTTATAAGCCTCTTTAGTCCTATTTAAAATTTAAGTCTTAAAGTTGCGCCGTAGGTAAAGTTGGCTGTTTTCATTGCATACATCCCAGTAGCCCAGTATTTTATCTTATGCATGCTTCGCGTGCAATTATTGGCAAAGAAAGAAATAGATGCAATCTTGCCTATTTCCTTTGTGATACTGATATTTGCACTAAAGTACGGACCGTTGCCGTCCGTAACGTACGTCACTTTGCTACCAGAACCACTTATTAAAGAGGCATATACAGGATCCGCGGCCTCTTTTGAGGTAAACGGTTTTACGGTCCCGTCAAGAGTTTTGTAAGCAACCGGCCAAGCTCCGGTGGCATATTGTTTCTGATTATAAACGGAACCGGAAACTTTATTGCCGCTGTCATCTACAAGATAAGCCCACTCTTTGCCGTTATAGTACGTTAAATTTTTGTCTCTTGCATAGAATTGTGCCTCAATCCTGGTAGAAATCGTCAACCGCACTTCAGGAATATGAGTTACAAAAGTAACATTGGCATTAATATTATCTTTTTTGCTTCCATTATACGTCTTGACCCTGTCCATGTCTCCCAAATAATAAGCAACAAACTGATATGAACGCCCCTGGGAACCTAATGTGGAGTGAGAAAGACCGGTTGCATAATACTCTGTAAGTCTTGTATCCAGATTTTTAGTGTGGCCGTATCTTGCATCCGCAATAACAGATGTTCTTAAAACCTTAATCGTTCCAAAATCTATTGTCAATTCAACACCCTGAGTAGTAATGGGTTGCAAGTTGTTGGCAGTAGTGTTGCCGACAAATGTCGTATCAAGAACAGCCTTGGGAAGTAGCGTCTCACCGGCAGTCGGATTGTCAAGATCCTTAACAAAAACATCACCGGTAGATTTATCAATCCTAAAACTAGGATTTGAAGGAACAGATGTTTGCTCGTTAGTTTTTACATAAGCATAAGGAACATAATCGGTAGTATTAGTGTATGTGTTTTTTGCCTTATTGTTAAAGTAAATGGCAGACACTTTTACCCCGCCAAGATTAACATCAAAACCCAATTCTATGTTTCTGTTCTTAGCCCACTTTAGATCTTTATTCTCCTGATTCTTATAAACTTGCGTATTAACAGCATAAAAATAATCACTTGTGTTGTAATTTTTGGAATACACAAGAATGTCGCGATAGTTATTAAGAGGATACAGAATGCCAAGTGATGGAAGTTTTGTAAGCTGGCCCCATGCGCCTCTCAATGTGAAAGCTCTAAAGAAACCGTTTCTCTTCTCTCTCATCAGGCTCCATTTTAAATTAAAACGCGGAGAAAGAGCGGAAGGATTGTTGTACTGCATGTTTCTAAGGTGTTGTCTCTCCGCTCTTAAGCCGGCAACGGCGGTAACCATTGTAGAGCCAAAAGGAATAGAAGCCACATCCTCTAAATATGCCGAATATGTGTTTAGCGCAGGAATGTCTTTGTAAGATCTGTCTCTATATGAGGAGTTTTTGGAAACCCCGGGGTAAGAAATATTTGTGGAACTGTTTGTTGCCAAATATGTAATTCCGTTACCCACATTCTGAGAATTAGTCCAGTCAACACCCGCTTTCATATTATTGTTTACTTTCCCAAATTTTCTGTTCCATGTTGCCTTAAGACTAAGAGCTGCATCAAAAGGTTTGCTGGCTTCTGTTGTCAAATAATAGTAATTAATAGGCAGATAGGCAGTTTCATAGTATCCGTTTTCTAAAGACTGATAACCAGGAGTTATTGTTGAATTGGCACAAAAATCGTTCTCTTTTTGAGTAGTATTCTCATAACTGACAGAACCCTTGCCTTCCAAACTTGTAATCCAAGGAGTGTTAAGCAACCACTTTACATCAGCGCCAAATCTTACATTGCTCTGATCCTGTTTCATCCATGTATTTTTGTATGCATCGGGATCTTGCTTTGCATCTTGTTTAGCCCAGCCTCCGGCTAAATTAAGGTCAACCTTAAGAGGTTTGCCCTCTTTATTGAATGTCCTCACATAGTTAACACTGTAATTGTTTCTGAAGTATGTAGTGTAGCGACTGACCGGATCTTTGAATGCCTTTGCATATTCTGCACTAATATTCATTATACCCTTATCTTTCCCCAACTCAAAACCTTTGCTCGCAGAGAATTGTTTAGTCATCGGATTAATCGATATCGTAGCCGTATAAGGAGTCTTTCCTTTTTTGGTATTAATAAGCACCATACCTGATGTCATATCTCCATATTCAACAGACGGAACACCGGTAATTACTTCTACCGATTCTATGTTTGAAGCGGCAATAAATCTGGTATCTACTCCGGTCAAATTATTTGACATATCTGTTGAAGCAAAAATAGATCTTGACTGATCAAAATTTAGCATGGATGCATTATTAGAGAGTTTAATTCCGTCCATCATTACAGCCGTCCCAAATCCTTTGGAAACATCATCATCACCTCTTAAACTAATTACAGAAGCATCTGTAAGAGAATTTTTTGTAGTTGTCCCTCCGGGCAGCAAGCTCAAAATATCTGTAGCATTTACAACTTGCA
>DAIRSJ010000053.1:7861-10726 GCA_036804445.1 Candidatus Egerieousia sp. | reverse complement strand
CACTTCTGCGCTACTCTGCGCATTATTGTTCTGTTTGCAAATTCATCATAATAATGACTGTCAATTCCTATATCAAAAAATCTGTACAGGCGCAATCTGTCCGGCTGATGAACCTGAAAGTATATGCATAATGACTTTTCCATGCTGTCAATATTTTATATAAATACTTCTTCTCTAATTATTTTCCCGCAATAACCTGATAATAAACATCTTTAATCTTGGCCGCCGCGTTATCCCACTTTAACTGATTCACTTCTTCTGCTCCGCATCTGACACTCATCTTAGATATTGCCGTATAATTCAGCAGCGCGTAAATTGAATCTGCCAGTGCGTCAATGTCCCAAAAATCTACCTTTATAGCATACTTTAAAACCTCAGCAACTCCGCTCTGCTTGGAGATAATGACAGGGACATTAGACTTCATCGCCTCAAGCGGAGATATGCCAAATGGTTCTGATACAGAAGGCATTACATAAACATCTGTATAAGAAAACATCTTGCTTACATCTGAACCTTTCAGAAAACCGGTAAAATGGAATCTGTCTGCAATGCCCAATTTTGCAACACGCCTGATTGAGCGGTTAAGCATATCGCCGTTGCCTGCCATAACAAATCTTGCATTATTGCATTTCTTTAAAATTTTTGCCGCCGCCTCAATAAAATATTCCGGTCCTTTTTGGAATGTTATTCTTCCAAGAAAAGTCACAATTTTCTCATCCACACCTCTTTGCACATCCATCTTTTTGTATGCGGAAAAATCAACGGCATTGTGTACCGTCACAACTTTATTAGGGTCAACCCCGTACTTGTTTATTACAATGTTTCTTGTAAGATTGCTAACGGTAATAACTTTATCCGCCGCATGCATTCCCATCCTTTCAATATCATAAACAATCTGATTTATGTTCTCCCCGCTTCTGTCAAACTCCGTTGCATGGACATGAACTACAAGCGGTTTGCCGGAAATATTTTTTGCCGCAATTCCGGCTGCATAAGTCAGCCAGTCGTGCGCGTGAATTACGTCAAACTCATTTTGAGAAGCAATTGATGCGGCAACCATTGCATAGCGGGCAACCTCCTCCATAAGGTTGATTCCGTATTTTCCGCTAAACTTGTACTTGTCTCCGTATTTTATTCTGAACATCTCATAATCAGATTTTTTCTGATTCTCCTCCATCTCTTTGACCGTAAGATTTCTAAAAGTCTCGGGGTCAACATAAGGAACGAGCGTGCTGCTCACTTTTAAGAATTTGACATTCTTAAAAAAGACACTGACTTTTGTCCAAGTGCTTTCAAATGAAACATCCGACGCATTGATAATATGAGCCGCACCGGCATCTTCATCTCCGCTGGCGGAAGGCATAACAAACAGAACCTCAACGCCTTGCTTTGACAATCCTTTTGTAATACCGTAACATGCGGTACCAAGACCGCCGCTAATATGGGGAGGAAATTCCCATCCAAACATTAATACTTTCATCTCTTCTTCCCCCCGAATCTTGTAAGTACATACTTTGCTCTTATTAATTCTCCTACGCTGTTTGCGGAGGAAATACACCCGTGAGGAATGAACGGAGGATTGCCGTCGTACATTTCGGCCACCGTACCTATTCCGTGAATTGTCATATCCTCCTCAAATGCATGAATAAGATGCAAACCTTTTGGTATCCAGAACTTTCCCTGCAATTTTAAATACGCTATTATGTACGGACCCAACAGCCAGGGATAAGCACATCCGTTATGGTGAGCATAATCCCTTACCGCCTGATTCCCTTCATAAACGCCCTTATAAAGAGGATTTTTAGGTGACAGCGTCCTTACTCCCCTTGTTGTAAGCAATTCTCTTCCCACGGCTTCCAAAACTTTCATCTTAACATCTTCTTCTATTGGGGAATATGGGATTGAACAGGCTATCAGCTGATTGGGACGGGTGAAAATATTCTGCCCCTCTTCATCAACGTAATCGGCAAGTTGTCCGTGCACCTCACTCCAAAAATAATTGTAAAAATTATCCTTAATGGCTTTGATAATAACAGAGAGACGTTTTGCATAATTTCCGTCTCCGAATTTTTTATCCAGTTCCGAGTAATAGCATAACGCATTATACCACAAAGCATTAACTTCAACCTGATATCCGCCCCTCTCCGTTATCGGCTTTCTGTTCACGTCATAAACATTCATCCAGGTAAGAGCCGTGTCTGCTTTCTTTCCCCACAACAATCCGTTATTGTGCAGTTTAATTTCATCTCTGCGCCCATCCAAGAAAGATTCAATAATCTCCTTAAGCGTTTTCCCGTATCTGTCCCAAATATCTTTTTGAACGGCATCCCGTATTGCGGGATTAACTTTTCCGGGGTCAATAAATTTCCATAAATCGTCTTTCCAATCCTGATACTCTTGCAAAGTCTTAAACATCCACAACGGCGTATCGGGCTGATTAGAAGATGTTACCAGCTGATTAACTTTTTTAGTACAAGCATTCTCCAGCACTTTGTGAAACTTCTCCTCATCCGAGTCACTATAAACCGTCAAACCCGGCAGGGAGATAAAAGTATCACGGAGACACTCATAATCCCAAGAATATCCGCTGCAGATGCTGAATTCTCCGTTATCCCTAATAATGAATTGCTTGCCAGCAATTTTCATACATTCATCATAGCTGTTGCGGCGGTTATCTCTCTTTTTTATTTCATCCGCAAATCTTGCGGCAAGTTTCCCGGAGACTGCAGGTGAGGTGCTTGCAGAGAGAATTATGCTTTCTCCTTTCTTAATTGGAACCTCAAAATATCCCGGCACAAACAAATCTTCTCTATCATCAAATCCCCTTCTGCTCTCCTCTTTGTAAACAATATTGTAATACCAGTC
>DAIRSJ010000053.1:0-7761 GCA_036804445.1 Candidatus Egerieousia sp. | reverse complement strand
TCTCTTACAAACATTATAGTTTTGCTAAACTTCATGTCTCCAACCTGATACGTAATTGTGGAGGAGTAATCCATCTGAAAATCCACAATATATTTATGCCCGCGCGGTTCATAAACATCTCCGTATGAACTGATTCCAAGGTTAAAACATTTGCCGTGCTGAACAAGGCTCTCATGAATTGCAGAGAGAAGAATGTGCTTCTCACCTCCAAAATTATCTATCGGGACCACCAGAAGACCGTGATACTTCCTTGTATTACAGCCAACAATTGTGGTATTAACATAACCTCCCGCCCGGTTGGACAATAGAATCTCTCTGGAGAGAGAGTATTCCAGATTCACCAACTTTTCCTTATTAAATTCCAAGTATGCCATATTAAACGTTTTTCTCCCGCTCGCAAATTTACAAAAGAGATTTAGAATAAGTAAAAACGTAACAAAAAAGGGGAGTCTCTGTTAAAACAGATGTAATTGCAGACAATGAGAGGGTTACGCAAAGTGGAAATACCTGAAGAATATTAAATGTTTGTTAAAACCTGCGCCGTCCTGGAAGGGAGATAAAGTTCAATTTTCCCATTCCCCTGCACATCCGCTCCAAACTCCTCTTTATGGACCACTTTTCTGTCGTTTCTTTCAAAACCGTTAAACTCTTTCCAATCCGTATCCAGCACCTGTTTCCATTTTGCACCCTCAGAGGCTGCCTGACCGGTAGAGCACATATATTTTCTAAATGAATTTACAGGTGAAAAATTAAATGCAAATAAATATTTTCCTCTCGATAGTATAATCACCTGACTGTGAATATCATTATAGAGAGACACGGGTGCAGCTGAAAAAATATTTTTGCTGCGGAAAAGAGAAATCATTGCGGTGTCAAAATTATTTAACAGACCGTACCTTAATAGTTTATTATCACATAAAGACCATTGTCTGCGGGCATAAAAATAGGACCAGTTGTTTCCCTCTCTTGGAAAATCAATCCACTCCGGATGTCCAAATTCATTCCCCATAAAATTCAAATACCCGTCCCCCGCCGTTGAAATGGTGAGCAGCCTTATCATTTTATGCAGAGCTATTCCTCTGTCTATCACCAGACTTTGAGAATCAATATTCATCTTGTCATACATCTCTTTATCCATCAGACGAAAAATGATAGTCTTATCTCCAACCATCGCCTGATCATGACATTCTGCATAACTTATTGTCTTCTCGTCACTTCTCTTGCGCGTCAACTCCCAATACATATCTCCCACATTCCAATTCTCATCCTTCTGCTCTTTTATCCACTTTATCCAGTGATCCGCAACTCCCATGCTCATTCTAAAATCAAAGCCAACGCCATATTCTCTCTGCGGCGCAGCAAGGCCCGGCATTCCGCTGACATCTTCTGCAATTGTAATTGCCTGAGGATTAATCTCATGTATCAAGATATTAGCTAGTCCGAGATACTTTATAGCATCGTTGTCGGAATTGCCGTTAAAGTAATCATCATAAGAAGTGAACGCTTTCCCAAGCCCGTGGTCCAGGTACATCATGCTGGTAATGCCGTCAAATCTGAAGCCGTCAAGATGATACTCCTGCATCCAGAACTTGCAGTTGGAGAGCAAGAAAAACAATGTTTGCGTTTTGCCGTAATCAAAACAACGCGTCCCCCATGCCGGATGTTCACCCCTTGGACCGCTATGAAAATAAAGAGTTTTTGTTCCGTCAAAATTTGAAAGTCCCTCAACCTCATTTTTAACGGCATGTGAATGAACTATATCCATGACCACTGCAATTCCCATAGAATGAGCGCCGTCTACAAGGTGTTTAAATTCCTCCGGAGTTCCAAAACGGGAACTCAACGCAAAAAAACCGGAAACCTGATAACCAAAAGAGCCATAGTAAGGATGTTCCTGCAAAGCCATGACTTGCAGAGTATTATAACCCAATTTCTTTATGCGGGGCAAAACGTTATTTTCAAAATCCTTAAATGTAGCAATCCCCTCCTTCTCTCCGCTCATTCCTATATGAGCCTCATAAACAAGAGGATATTTGCGCTCAGCCATTACACCGTCAAATTTATTTTTCCACTTGTACGGCTTTTCCGGATCCCAAATTTGCGCAGAGAAAGTTTTTGTTTCAGCATCTTGCACGCACCTGGTTGCATAAGCAGGAATTCTCTCCCCTTCCGATTTGCCGCCCCGGTCATTGTTCCATTGCACAATCCACTTGAACAAAGCACCGTGCGGAGCCTTCTCCAATGGAACCTTAAGCTCCCAGTCGCCGGTCCATCCGTCTGCAGCGGTAGAATAAATTTCCAAAGTTTTTCCGCCGGCAACTTTATTCATTTTCCAGTCGTCAAGCTTCTTCCATCCGTTAAAATCTCCTGTCACCCAAACATTTGAGACATTGGGAGCCCACTCTCTGAAAACTCTGAACTTCCCCTCTGCATGAATACCGTAAAATAAATGATTGTTTATAGCGGAGGACAAAGTATTCCCGTATCCCGCAATATTCTCTTTTGCAATTATCAATTGCTGATAACGTTCCGTGATAATCTTTTTGTAAGGTTCCAGATATGAGTCCCTTTCAAAAATCTTCATTTGATATTATCAAATTTTTCTTTGTAGCCCTGCAGCTCCTCTTTACAAAACTTGATCAGCTCCATTGCTCTTTTAAGTCCGCTCTCCAAGTCTGTGAATGAGACATTAGGGTCTTCAATCTTCTTAACAAGAGCATTAAGTTCCTGCACCGCCTGCTCATAAGTTTTCTTCTCTTCCGCCATACAATTTACCTCTTAAAATAATCCAATTAAAATTCTCTCAACTTCAATCATTCCGCACTATTCAACATCACTTTTCTTTGACACCGTCACATTTACCTCTCCGTCCCGCATTAAAATGCGAAGATGAGATCCGTCATTTATATCATGAATTGACACAGCTTTGCGTCCATCAACAAAAACCACGCTGTAACCTTTCTCCAATATTTTCATCGGACTGGAACTTTGCAGCCTAAGCTCAAGCATTTTAATCTCATTCTCTCTTGCCGTAAGAAATTTTGCAATTATATTCCCGACAGATATTTTTTTCTGCTCCAGAATGTTTTGCTGTCTGAGCACATAGTTTCCGCATGTTGCGCGGACCATTGTAATCAGCTGCTCCAACAAAGAATCCTGCCGCCCGAAATATAGTGTCGCAGCCTTTTGCATCCTCTCCTCCATGGATGCTACAAATTCTTTTTGCTCCGCAAAGATGCCAAGCAAAAATGCTGCGGCGGCAGTAGGAGTTTTAACAGGATGACAGGCAACCATATCACAAATATGTGTGTCTCTATCGTGACCAACACCTGTGACAACAGGAAGCGGAGACTCCGCAATTGCTTTTGCCACAATGTATTCATCAAAGCAGGCCAGATCCATCTGACTTCCTCCTCCGCGGATAAGTACCACTATGTCAAATTCTTTCTGGCATTCGGCAATGAGAGAAAACGCCTTTGCAATTCCCTCCGGAGCTTCACTTCCCTGCATGGGAGACTCAAAAAGTTCTATCTTAAAATGCACTGACGCAAGGGGATTTGATTTATCCTCGGCTCCCTCCTTAATGTGCTTAATAAAATCTCCGTAACCTGCAGCGCCCTCTGCGGAAACAACCGCTATCCTGCACGGGAGCGCAGGAATTGCAAGTTCTTTATTAAGATTCATAAGGCCTTCTTTATCAAGGCGTTTAAGAGTCTGCTGCCTGTGCGCCTCCATATCTCCCAGTGTGAAAGAAGGTTCTATGTCAATGATATTCAAAGAAAAGCCGAACACGGTAGAAAATGCAGCCACGGCTTTTATCAGCACTTTCATTCCGCTGCGCAAATCTCCTCCAGCAGTCTCCCTGAAAAAAGGAGTAAGCATTCTGTTTTTTTCTCTCCAGATAGTGGCTCTTGCCTTGGCAATTATTTTGTCACCTCCGGTTTCCGTCTCCACCAGCTCCAAGTAACAATGCCCTCCGGGAAAGTTATTTGTGATGCTGCTGATTTCTGCAGTAATCCATCTTGCATCTGAAAAAGAATTCTCTACATCTGCCTCTATTTCCTCTAAAAATTCTGAGAGCGTATAACGTTCTTCAGCCGCCGCCTCGTTCATCAAATCATCATCCTCATCCGTCATATTTAATTTGTATTCAGTCATATACATCAACTCACGCAAATTGTTCATAAATCGGTAATTACTTCCCGCCCAAACACTCTGCAATTTACAAAGAAATCCCCGAAAATTTTTTAAATTTGCCGCAAATCCTGACAAATGAAAATTATTAAGGCCGTTTTTGCCGGAAGCAGCACCAAAACAGACAACAAGCCAAAGCAGAAATTCCCTGAATTTGCGTTTATTGGAAGGTCCAACGTGGGCAAGTCCTCTCTAATCAATATGTTATGCGGAGGGGCACAAAAACTGGACGGTACAAAGGAGAGAAAAACCGTCCTAAAAGAGTTGGCACGGACATCCGCCTCACCCGGAAAAACGGTTCTCGTGAACCATTTTCTCATAGACGGAAATTGGTATCTGGTTGACCTTCCGGGGTATGGCTTTGCAAAACTTCCAAAGTCTCAGAGAGATGCGCTGGCAAAGATGAACAATGACTACATTAACAACTCGGAAGAGCTTGTTAATCTTTTTGTTCTGATTGACTCCAGACATGCTTTGCAGGATATGGATTTAGCCTTTATGCAAAGTCTGGGGGAAGCGCATATTCCGTTTGCCGTTATTTTTACAAAGGCAGACAAAATGGGAAAAGAGGCTGTAAAAAAATCTGTCGGGAATATAAAAAAAGAGATGCTGGAATATTGGGAAGAGCTCCCTCCGTGTTTTGTGAGCTCTGCAGAGAAAGGGACGGGTAAAGAGGATATACTCGGTTACATAGAAGAAATTTTGAACTCAATTAAAAATAAATAATCTATTAATTACAAAAATGTCATCATCATGGAACATCCTATAAAAATTTTCTCTACAAGAAACTCCAGATATCTTGCAGAGAGAATTGCAAAGTCTTTAAAAATGGATTTGGGAAAGGCTGAAGTCACCGCGTTCAGCGACGGAGAATTTCAGCCGATTTACCTGGAGAGCGTAAGAGGTAATACGCTTTTCATAGTATGCTCAACTTTCCCTCCCGTAGAAAATCTTATGGAACTGTTGCTGCTTATTGATGCAGCACGCAGAGCATCAGCACATAAGGTGATCGCCGTTATGCCTTACTTTGGCTGGGCAAGACAAGACCGCAAAGACCGTCCGAGAGTTTCCATTGGCGCAAAACTTGTTGCAAATCTTCTTGCGGCAGCAGGTTGCGACAGGGTGATGACTGCAGATTTACACGCAGACCAAATTCAGGGATTCTTTGATTTCCCGGTAGATCACATATATGCAAGCTCCATCTTTATGCCTTACTTGCGCTCCTTAAAACTTAAGGATATGTCAATTGCAGCACCTGATATGGGAAGCGCAAAAAGAGCAAATGCATACGCCAGAATTTTAGGATGCCCGATGATTATATGTCACAAGAGCAGAGAGAGAGCAAATGTTGTGGGCTCTATGACTGCAATCGGAGATGTGGAGGGGAGAAATGTTGTAATTGTTGATGACATGGTAGATACCGCCGGCACAATGTGCAAGGCCGCCAAGATGCTGATGGACAAGGGGGCAAAGAGTGTTAGAGCTTTGGCAACACATGCCGTTTTAAGCGGAGCCGCTTATGAGCACATAGCCTCATCTCCTCTTAAAGAACTGGTTGTAACTGATACGATTCCGTTGCGCGCACCGGAAGGAGCAGACGCAAGCAAAATAAAAGTAGTATCTGTTGCCGAGCTATTTGGAGATGTAATTGACAAAGTTTATAAAGACAAGTCATTCTCTACCAGCTTTATTTATTAGAAAATTTTTAAGGTCCCGACAGTTTTAAAGTTTTTACAACATGCTAATTCACAATGAATTCACAATTGACCAAATACATGATATCCTTGTTGAGGGCATCAAAGCTTATTTTGCAAATTGCAAAGTGAAGAGAGCTATTTTGGGCTTGAGCGGGGGTATTGATTCTGCGGTCGTAGCCTCTTTGGCAGTAAGGGCATTGGGAGCGGAAAACGTTCACGGCTTTATGATGCCGAGTGAATTTTCCACATTGAACTCAATTCAAGATGCCGTTGACTTGGCTGAAAATCTGAGTATTAAATATGACGTTGTTACTATTGGTGAAATCTACAAAAGGTTCATGAAAGAGCTTGAGCCTGTTTTTGGACTTCACAATAAATGGAGTGTTGCAGAGGAGAATCTGCAGGCCAGAATACGCGCGACTCTTTTGATGGCATATTCCAATAAGTTTAATGCTCTGGTTATCAATACGTCCAACAAGAGTGAACTTTGCATGGGATATGGTACTTTATACGGAGATTTGGCCGGGGCCATTATGCCGATTGCTGACTTATATAAGGGAGACATCTATGAATTAGCATATTACATCAACAGCGATGGTGAAGTGATTCCTCAGTCGACCTTAACTAAAGCGCCATCGGCAGAACTGCATCCGGGACAAAAAGATTCAGATTCCCTTCCCGAGTATTCAGTAATGGATCCCCTATTATATGCAATGAATGAAGGGGGAAAAACTGCGGAACAGCTTATTAAAAACGGTGCGGATAAAGCTGTAGTAAAGAGAATTACGGAGCTTATGAATAAATATTATTTTAAAGTTTATCAGTTGCCTCCCATTCTTAATATCAGCAGCAAGCCTGTTGGATATAAAGAGAAGTGGCTCTTATAATCATTTAGCATACTGTACGTTATGAAGGTAATATTGATCTCCGTAGTTATTGTTGCGCTCTGCGTGTTTGGATTATGTTTTAACATAATCTTTAAAAAGAACGGGCAGTTTCCGGATGGGGAAATTTCTCATAATAAAGAACTTAGAAAGCGCGGAATTGTTTGCATGAAGGAGGAAGACGAGGCTATTTGGGGAGATGCGTCGGACAAAAATACGGGACACAAACGCAAAATAAAATCTGCAATGGATGATGAGTGCCGCGGCTGCGGGGTTGGAGATTGCGCCTTAAAAAAATTAATTAAATAAAACTGTCGGGAGAGAAAAATTATGGGAATTGTTGCAATAGTAGGACGGCCGAATGTTGGCAAATCAACGCTTTTCAACAGAATGGTTGGAGAACGCAAGGCAATTGTAGATAGAGAGGCCGGCGTTACAAGAGACCGCCACTACGGTAAATGCGAGTGGTGCGGAAAAACTTTTTCCGTAATTGATACAGGTGGCTATACTTCTAATTCTGAGGATGTTTTTGAGAATGAAATTCGCAAACAGGTTCTTGCCGCAATAGAAGAGGCGGATGTGATTTTGTTTATGTGTGATGTTGATACGGGGATAACAGACTATGATGAAGAAATTGCGAATATTTTAAGACGCTGTAAAAAGCCTGTTATTCTGGCCGTTAACAAAGTGGATACCGGGGATAAAATGTACGGTTCTTATGAATTCAACAAGTTTGGACTTGGAGAACCGTTCAGCATTGCTGCCGCAGACGGAGGAGGCACGGGAGATCTGATGGATAAAATTTGCGAGGTCCTTCCAAAGCCGAAAACGGAAGATGCAGAACTTGAAAATCTTCCACGCATTACAATTGTGGGTAGGCCAAACGTCGGGAAATCTTCTCTTACTAATGCGCTGCTTGGAACGGACAGAAATATTGTCACTCCTGTAGCCGGAACTACCAGAGATTCAATAAGTACCAGATATAA
>DAIRSJ010000052.1:3777-10791 GCA_036804445.1 Candidatus Egerieousia sp. | reverse complement strand
AGTTATCACAAGGTTTAAAATTAGGATTTATCTTTTTCAATAGTTCAATAGCAGGTTCATCGTGAGAATCTTGCTCAGTTAATAATCCATTTAAAGCTAAATCAAGGATTTTTGATCTGATATGCTTTGTTATGAAGCTTATATCATTAAGATTGTTACATATGTTATCTAGTATTTTAAGGTAGTATTTTAGTTTTAAAACAATGCGGCGTTGTTCACTAAGCGATGGCAATGGTATACTTGTGGAAACAATTATTTCCTTAGAAATATTAGGCTGTGCTCCACCTGTGCCCTTTTGTATGAAAGATTGTTTAGATGCTAAAAGGAAATAAAACAAATATTCATTGTTGATACATACAAAATTTGTACAGGCGCAACAAGCTTGATTTGTCGTAGCAGGGATTTTTAATATACCAACTTTGCCTATTGTTGCTCCATACATAGCCAATAAAACACTTCCTTCAGGATTAATTCTTAAAGAAAGTTCTTCACGTGCCTTATCTGTTATTTTGCAGGGAATATTACTCACATAATTGTCGTTAAGGTCACCTGTCCTCAACCATGGTATATTCCCACCATAATAATCTTTTCTCGCCCTACTTGGAGTTGAACCAGATTGCCAACTTCCTATTTCTCCCAACGTTATCCATACCCAACTTTTAGGAATCTCAAATGGAACCTTCTCATAATGTGACTTATCAGAGGTATTATTCTTATCCTTCTTAAGCTTTCCTTCTTTTACAAGTCTCTCTCTCTCAGCATGTATCCTCTTCAACAATTCGGATGCTGGCTCATCATTAGGATCTTGTGGAACCAATTTTCCGTGAATTGCCAAATCAAGTATTTTCTGCCTTAACTTATCAGTATCCATATTCACCTACTCCTTTATGCCTGAAACTAAATTTTGAAGTTCAGTAACAGCCTTAGCAATATTATCACTTTTCTCTTTCATCATCTTCATTAAATCAGCCAATGAATAAGCTACATCATCTTCTCCCGTTTTAATCCATGTAATATCAAAACTAGTTTTATCTCTTGCAGACAACTCCTCTACAGAAAACTTGCGCCACCGTCCCTTAGAGTTATCTTCTGAATAAGTCTCTTTTCGCTTAGTGATATTATCAGCGCTATAACATTTCACAAAATCTTCCAAATTAGAACGTTGCATTGGATTAGTAGCAAGAGTGTGTTTTATCTCTGTCCTATAATCATAATACCATATCTCCTTCGTCTTAGTTCCTCTTGTAAAAAATAACACATTAGCTTTAACTCCATTTGCATAAAAAATACCCGTCGGCAATCTTAAAATTGTATGAAGGTTAAAATCTGTCAACAGTCTTTTACGAATAGTTTCTCCCGCACCTCCTTCAAATAGAACATTGTCAGGCATAACAACAGCAGCTCTACCACCGTTCTTCAACATCAACATAATATGCTGTAAAAAATTCAACTGATTGTTGCTGGTTTCTACATAAAAATCAGGTCTATTTATTTCAACAGAACCTGCAGGTCTAGTTCCAAACGGAGGATTGGCAAGAACAACATCTGGAGAAAAAGAAGGCTCTTTTTCAAGTGAATCACAACATGTTATAGGGCTAGAATCAATCCCCACTCCATGCAGATACATATTCATTGATGCAAGGGTAACAACCAATGGAGTGTTATCCATCCCATATAGTGACCTATCTCTTAAGAAAGCTCTTTTAGCTTTGTCAGCAGATTGTTTTTTCATGTAGTCATAGGCAGCCAAAAGAAAACCTCCTGTACCGCAGGCCGGATCACAAATAGTCTCACCGATCTGAGGACGGACAACATCAACCATAGCAGAAATTAATGACCGAGGAGTAAAATATTGTCCAGCACCACTCTTTTTATCTTGACCATTTTTCTCCAGAATACTTTCATATATAGCACCTTTCACATCTCCTTCCATTTGCAACCAACGTTCACCATTTATTAAAGAGATAATTTTACTAAGATATACTGGCTTATCTATTTTATTCTGAGCTTTTGTATAAATTGTTCCGATTAAGTTGTCTAATAAACTTAATTTTGATAATGTCTTTTCATATTGACTTGTTAAATCCGTTCCATCTAATTTGATTAGGTCCTCCCACCTATATCCCTCTGGAATATCAGACTTGCTCCCAAACAATTTAACGTTTTCATCATCCATTTTTAAAAATAGAAGATACGTAAGTTGTATTATATAATCCGTAAAACCAATACCCGCACCAGCCATGATAGTGGCTAAAGTCCAAACCTTTTTTGTTAATGTCTGTACACTCGTAATATCCTGATTCATAATAATGTATTAAGCTGCCTTTAAAATAAATTTAGAAAGAGAGGACAGAGCGTTATTACCATCTTTCATAGTACCAAAGGCGGAAACTAAATTTGCGGCAAGCGTTGTGTCTTCTTGTTTTATGTCTTCCATTGTATACGAACCATTCGCAACAATATAATTAACTACCATTTTTATAATAGATTTTTGTCCTTCAGTCATAGTACGTTGCATTTGACCACACCATAACTCAAATCTTTGGGCAGCCGTAGAATATAACGAATGTAATTCCGTTATATTCTTATATGCATACCTTACCAATTGAATAATGTTTGTCAGAGCGTCACGCTCAATTTTTGAGTCTAATTGTTTAACTATTGTTGGATTTAATACTGCATAATTATTCCAAAGAAAAATCGGATTGAACTTATGACTGGCCATCATTAGTTTATCTCTAAGATTCTCTAACATCGAATATGTTATAGGATTGTTTTCATTATTGTATATGATTCTTAATGCCTCAATATCATCTCTATGCGCCTTCACATATTGTTCGAAAGCCCGCGTTGTGTCAAATGCCTCTTCTTTGGAAAAACCTTTTTCAATTAACTTATCTTCACCAGGCATAAGCACTTTTATAAAACCGGCATTAAGGTATAAAAGATATTCCCTTGCGTCTGGATAATCGGTTAGTGGTTTAACCATATTTTTTCTTTCTGTATTTGGATCATTTATGTTTGTGTAAACTGGTAATATTTTATTCTCTAATGCATCAAAAATACAAACAGCTAAAGCCTTCATTCCAACACCTGCTTTTGAAGCAAACTCGGTCCTTTGAGTATTGTCTGCCTTTGCATAAATACGAGACAATCTGCTAGCAAGCAATCTCAGTAGATCATCTTGTACATTACCGTGCGCAAGAAATTCAAATAGTATCTTTAACGGAATGTTTGGAGCAGTAATGTCACCTGGATGCGTTTGACTCATAATGTGCTCTGTAGCACCCACGGCATCTATGACATAGAAAAGGTCTTTACTTAAAGCATTAGGAGTAACATTTCGTAGTTGTTCGTCACCTATAGTTCGCACCCCTCTTCCTTTCATCTGTATATACAAAGAATCTGATTCCACATCACGCATAAACATCACAACTTCCAGAGGTTTAATATCTGTACCTGTAGCAACAAGCGTTACAGTAACCGCGATTCTAAAATTTCTGTCATTGCGGAATTTTCTAATTAACTCATTACTGTCTCCGGCAGAATAAGTTATCCTTTGAACAAAATCATCATCACTACGACCAAAAACATCTTTTGCGATAGTCACAATATTTTTAGCGTGCGCATCATTAAGAGCAAATATTAATGTTTTAGGAATATAATCCATATTAGCCTCTCTATCAGGATATAACTCAGAATATATGGAATCCCTATACGTTTCCAAAATCAGTTTTATTTGAGATGGATTTACTATGCTCCTGTTTAATTCCTCTTTGCTATATGAATTAGTTTCAGATGTATTGATGGCTTCAACTTCACCATTATACTTTGTAATTTGAGTAACTTTCTCTCCTTCTTTTATAGCTCCACCATCTTCTGTAACTTTTGTCTTTATTCTAAATACTCTGTAGTCTACATTAACGCCATCCGCAATTGATTTTTCTAATGTATAGTTGGCTACTCTATTATTATTGAAAAAAGCTAACGTTTCCGTGGCTGGAGTTGCTGTTAGACCAATCATCCTTGCACTTTTGAAATACTCGAGCACCTTTTTCCATTTACCGTATATAGAGCGATGGCACTCATCTATAACAATTAAATCAAAATAATCGACTGGTAATTTTAAGTCGTTACCCATTTCTATCGCGGGGCCAGCATCTTCACTATCTTTTTGGAACGCATCCTCATCATCATTATCAATAATTTGCTGGCCCGTTAACAGGGAAAATAGTCTTTGTATTGTTGCAATAATTACATTTGTACCTATCGGAATTCTTGACGACTTTAATCTTTCAACTCCGTAAATATTGTTAAAAGCCTCTCCGTTTTCCGTCAATCTAAAAGTTCCAAATTCTCCATCCGCCTGTTTGCCAAGATTATTTCTGTCAACCAAAAAAAGTACATGCCTTGCTGGTGTATAAGCTAACATTCTATAAGAAATCATGCAAGCAGTATATGTCTTACCGGAACCTGTGGCTAAAACCAACAGTGCTCGTTTTTGACCATTCCTAAAACTTTCTTCAAGGTTAGTTATAGCCTCATATTGGCAATCCCTCAATCCTTTTTTACTGAGGATTGGAAGACCTGCGAAATAATCTTGAAGTCCTAGTATTTTAACAACTTCCTTTGGTGAAAAAATTTCCGATAATTTATTATAATCTGAGTTCTGCTCTCTTAAATCTTTATAATACAACTCATTACCATTTGAAACATATACTAAAGGCAAAGGACTACTCACTGCTTGACACCAACTTGGCACACCATGTGCGTAATATTCTGCTTGTTCTTCTACTACAGACGAAAGAACATCTATCTCCTCTTTTTTAGCCTCTAAAACACCAACGGCTTTCCCACCCAAAAACAATAAATAATCAGCTTCCTTGTGCCCCTTCATTAAACCTTCCTTAACCGCCATGGCATAAAGCTGTGTTGAAAAATGGTCTCTATCAACTACTTTCCATCCAGCGTCTTCAAACATTTCATCAATTTTAACTCGAGCCTTTTCTTCTGGAGTCATACCTTAAGTTGTAAATTTAGGTGCTAATACTTCTGATAATATTGAACTATGCGAAGTTACAAAAATATTTACCCTTATGGACATCTTTCATTACACACTTAATCCAAATCAGCGGTGCGGCACTAAATGCACCGCACCGCCTAGTGATCTACGCGGCTCCCGCCGCGGAAAATACACGCTCCCTCCGGTCGCGGCCTTCGGCAAATAGATTGAGAATCTGTCGCGACTAAAAAGAATGTTACCTTTGCTGCAATGAACTACACGGGAATAATTATCGGGGCAGCGGCGTTTTTAATCATTGGGATTTTTCACCCTATTGTGATTAAGGGCGAGTACCACTTTGGAGTTGGTATATGGTGGATTTTTTTGCTGTCGGGAATAGGACTGATTGTCTGGGCGCTGTTTGCGGAGAGCGTGATACTGTCTGCTATTCTGGGAATTACCGGATTTACGTGTCTATGGTCTATTAAGGAATTGTTTGAGCAGAGGGAACGGGTAAGGAAGGGATGGTTCCCAAAGAATCCCAAAAGAAGATATTAGCGCATAATCCAGTTTGGACTATTTTGTGTAGAAATCAATTATTCTTTGTAAGGCCTGTTGGCATACAGGGCAGAATGTAGGGTACTGATTTGTGCGCATGCGGCAATCATAGTTGCCTCTGTAAATACCTTTGAATAAGTAACCTCCGCCTTCATACATTCCAACAGGAAGTTCTCCGGGATGCTTTAGCTTGTTGTTACCAAAGGATGCGGTGTTTACAAGAACGCCCTTTTCTCTGCTCTCATATTGCTCAACCACCAAGCCAAGTTTTTCTGCTTTAGCCTTGATTTCATCCGGAGTTCCTTTGAGCATTTTTAGTTTGCCGTTTTTGTCAAACTTGCCTTGCAGGGTCACCCTTAAGATATTCTTTGGAACAAAGTTGTTGCCATATCTTTTTATGCTGCCAGCAGATGCAGCGCTTTGTGCTGTTTTTGCAGCTTGCACTTCTGACTCTGTAGGTTTTATGTCTACCGGGATTTTTTCTACATCTGTCGGGACCTTAACATTTGCAGGAATTAAATTTTCCCACTTTCCCGTAAAGTTTACTCTCGTGGTAATATTTGGTTCCCAAGGCTCTACAGAAATGTCATAAGAATCTGTTAAGACATCATTGTCATAAAAATACTCATCCGCAAGGCCGCCAAAGCTGTGGCCAAACTCATGAACTACAACGGGTCTAAACAAAGGATGGTGCGCTGCGGTAAGGTCATATTCATTGTAAATTCCGCCGCCGCCGTACTCTTCTGTGTTGACCAAAACTATGATATGCTCATAAGGAACTCCCACAAGCGCATCATGTATCTGCTTAACATTCAAGGATGTCATATATCTGTCTGAGTAGAAGGTAGAGAAGCTGGAACCAAAGCTTGTGTCTTTCCACTCTCCAAGGCGCGGTATGCTCACTCCGGAATCTTTTGACGGTGAGGCTACTGCAACTATATTGAATTTTTCTTTGTTGGATTTGAACGGTTCATAGCTGAATAAACTTTCACTTGCAATTTCAGCATCTTTGTAAAAAGTATCCATCTCCTGCTGTGTATAGCCTTCAGCCACAATTGCCACATCTATACAGTTTTCCGGGCTTCCGCTCTTAACGATATATTTGTAAGGAAGCAGATGGGTCTCCCCTTTTTTGTGAATCAGAATATCCTTTGGATTTACAAAATGTGTCAGCATTGCAATTGGTTTCTGACTCTTGTTGTATATAGTAACTGTTATCTCGACAGGTTGTTTTGGGAATGGTACCAGGAACGTGTTTTGGAATGCACGCTCTTTTCCGCCTGCAGCCTCATCAGTATCAAGATATTCCAAGAACAAAGAGGAAAAAGACGTCTCATAAATAATCTTGTGCGATGCACTATCTGCGACAATAACCTGGCCATTGCCTTTAAGAGGCAGCTTGTCCAGATTGTGTCTGCGCCCGGCCCATGTTGGAAGGCTTGCCAGTTCATCCA
>DAIRSJ010000052.1:0-3677 GCA_036804445.1 Candidatus Egerieousia sp. | reverse complement strand
TTGTCCAGATTGTGTCTGCGCCCGGCCCATGTTGGAAGGCTTGCCAGTTCATCCACCGCAATTGTCTGGTGCGTCTTTGACCCGCAGAACACATAATCCAACCGCAATGTCTTGTTAATAAAATAATTATCAAACTGTATATCCTGAGCCGCCGCAGTCATGACCGCAGCCGCCGCAAAAAAGCACACTAATAAAAATTTCTTCATAAACATTAAATTAGGTCTAATACTCAAATATATGAAAATTGCCCCAAAATGACAACGTCTTTAATTAATGACGACGTTATTAATTAAAGACGTTGTCATTCTTTTAAATTTCCGTAGATTTGTTGTATCAATTTTTGCATTATGAGATATGTATCTTTTTTAGCGCTGGCTGCTGCGGCTTTTATTGCAGTTCCGGCGGGAATGCAGGCGCAAGAACATAGCGGCTGCAAGAATCAGAATCCTGACAATCAGGTATTTGAGAAGTTGAACAAAGAGGTGCGCAGCGCGTATGCCCCTGATGAGAGGGATAAAACTTATGAGGTGCGCATGGATAAAGTTCAGAGCCGGACGGACCCGGAACAGGCAAGCCGGACGGACAAGAGCGGGCCGCTTATTTTCACATTAAGAGGCTCAACAACAGAGGCAGCGGCAAAAGAAACTATCGTGAAAAAAATGAGAGAAGCACTTGCTGCAAATCATGCAGGCGTTAATGTTCAAGTTCTGGATAGCATTGACCTTCTGCCGTCTGCAAAACTGAACGGTAAAATTTACGGAGTTGTCTGCATGTCCGTTGCAAGTTTTAACTGTGACGGTGATTTTTCTGCAGAGTCCGGTACTCAGGCGCTTATGGGAATGCCCGTAAAGATTTTGGAGCAAAATGATAACGGATGGTACCGCTGCGTGAACATGGAGGGCTATACCGCATGGGTGATCGGACGCAGCATTACGGCAATGAATGCGCAGGAGTACGATGAGTACATGAAAAAACCAAAGGTTATTGTAAACACCAAATACACATGCGTTTACAGAGAACCTTCAGATAATTCTCTTGTTGTTAGCGACGCGGTTTGGGGAGATATCTTAATCAGGGAGGGTGATGCGGTTGGCGCCCACGGAGAAAACGGAGAGATGCATGAGGGACAGGGAAATAGCAATCATAATGGTCAAGGCAAAGGCTTGCACGGCGGCGGAAAGGGTTTACACAATAACAGCTGGGTGCATGTTGCAATTGCCGATGGAAGAGAGGGTTACATAAGGTCATCAGAGGCGATCGGACTTGATAAATGGATGAGCACGGCAAAACCAACGCCTGAAAATATTGTTGAAACGGCAAGACAATTTACCGGATATCCGTATGTATGGGGCGGCACTTCCGTTAAGGGAATTGATTGCAGCGGTCTGGCTAAGACTTCCTATTTCCTTAATGGTTACGTACTTAGAAGAGATGCCTCTCAGCAGTGCAAGACCGGAGACAGCTTGGACGTTGCAAAATATGTTGCAGGAGAGCAAACTCTTGAGAATCTTAAAGCTTTGCAACCGGGTGATTTACTGTTCTTTGGACGCAAAGCAACGGCGGAGAAGCCGGCTCGCGTAACACACGTAGGCATTTACATTGGCAACGGCATAATGATACATTCATCTGATATTGTGAGAATTAACACTCTTATTCCCGACAGTTCAAATGCAAATTCAGAGGGAGATTTTATAGGTCCCGACGGTTACAATTACGGTAAGCTGCCTTATTACGGAGGTTCAAGCCGTCTGCTTATGGCCCGCAGAATAATCGGCAATGCAGATTGCGGCAAAGGAATCATTTCCGTTGAGAAAGCCGGCTTGACAAAATAGTAAAAGTTAATTAACAGTTAAATTAAATATACTGACATACAAATGACAAGCAGAAGAACATTTTTAAAGAGCGCGGGACTTTTAACAGCTGCTGCAGCACTGTTTGATCCTGCTAAAATTTTTGCACGCAACGGAATGGGATTTTCCGGCGCAGAAGGACGCAGTTTGTCCGGCAGGGGAGAGAAGAAGATTGTCCTTGAGTGGTGCCCTTATGAGGCAAAGATGAAACACGTTTTCACCATATCCCACTCGTCCAGAACGTCCACTCCAATTGTCTTAACCAGAATAACTTATGACGGATATACCGGATACGGTGAGGCAGCCATGCCCCCATATCTTGGAGAGACTACATGCTCTGCGATTGAATTTTTAAAGAAAGCAAAACCTGAACTTGAGAGGTTCAGTGATCCGTTCATGATTGGCGATATTATGCAGGATATGGATGAGCTTACAACTCACAACTGTGCGGCAAAAGCATCAGTTGATATTGCACTCCATGATTTGGTTGGCAAAATGATTGGCCAGCCTTGGTGGAAGATTTGGGGCTTTGACCCTGCACATTGTCCAAATAACTCATTCACAGTAGGTTTGGACACCCGTGATGTTGTGCTTCAGAAGGCAAAAGAGGCCTCAATATACAAAGTCATAAAGGTTAAACTTGGCCGCACTGAGGAGCAGGACAAGATGATGATTAACACTATCCGCGAGGTTTGCAACAATACAATTTGCGTTGACGCCAATCAGGGATGGAAAGACAAGCATTATGCTCTTGATATGATCAACTGGCTTAATACCAAGAATGTCAATATGATAGAACAGCCAATGCCTGTCGAGATGTTGGAAGATACAGGATGGGTTACGGAGAACAGTCCGCTTCCGATTATTGCTGATGAGTCTTGCCAGAGGTTAACGGATATCCGTAAACTGCACGGCTACTTTACGGGCATAAATATCAAATTAATGAAATGCACCGGTTTGCATGAAGCCCGCGAGATGATATCACTGGCAGAAGCACTTGAGATGAAGCTTATGGTTGGCTGTATGACAGAGACTTCCGTTGCGATTTCCGCCGCATCTCAGATTGCTCCAAAGACCAAATGGTCTGATTTGGACGGCAACTGGCTGATTGCAAATGACTGTTTCACTGGTTCTCAAGTTGTTGACGGACGCATAGTTCCATCCAATGACCCCGGTATTGGAGCCAAGATGAACAAGGGAATTAACTTGCAGTTTGTAGGAGCATAAAGAATATTTAAGGCGCATATAATCAATTGATTATAAAAAGTCCTAAAGAAAAATTTATTTAGCATGAAAAATTTAAGAGAAATAAAGAAAGATATCAATTACCTTGCAAGCGAGGTGGTTTCCGATTGCCTTACTTACATGGCAATCAATGATAACAAGAATCAGGAAGAGGTCAGCAATATTATTGGCGCAGCTCTGGATTTGCGTGATGAAATGGTCTGCAAGATTAATGATTATCCTCGCAACGTTAAGGATAATGCAGGCAAGACCGTTGCAGAAGGCAAGCGCCGCGTCCGCAACACAGTCACAATGAAGTACTTTAACGCCGTTGGCAAGGAAATGCTGGAAAAAACAGACGCCCTGTTTGCAGAACTAAGCAAACTTTCCGGCAGCGGAAAGACTCCGAAATCAAAAGCAGAGAAAGTTAAGGCAGAGTAGCGTTGTTGCAAGTAGCTACAACAACTTATAACCTTGAAGCCTCTTGGAAAGCTCCTTTTCCCGGCCATCCGTAGCAGTGTTTACAAGGGAATGAAAGCGTGCACCATGGTTGCTGTAAACCAGGTGGCAAAGTTCATGGACTATCACAAAATCCATCAGATC
>DAIRSJ010000051.1:0-11029 GCA_036804445.1 Candidatus Egerieousia sp. | reverse complement strand
AAAATCACTGATTCTTCTGCGCAACTGCCTCTTGCCCTCAACAAAAAACGCTTTGTCTTTGTTTACAAAAATTCTTGCTACAAGGTAACCGAGGTCATCATCCCTATCATACTTGATGGAATCATATAAAAAGTTGTAAACGTTTATTATACCGCAATAGGAGTTAAACGGATTGCTCTTTGTGTATGGATTTTTCCAAACTGCATGAGAACGGTCAAACTGAAATACATCCTGATGCATGCTAAATACTAAAACGTCATCCGCAAACCTAAGCTCCGCTTCAAATTTTCCTCTGTCGCTGTAACCCAGTTTTACTCTCTTGCTCAGAACCGTTCCCTCTTTTTCCTGTTTATCATCCAACGCATCATTGAGATCATTGCTTATCTCTCCCAGCAATTCTTTGAGATGATTAAAGACCTCAAGCACGGTGTCAAAAACCGTGGATTTTATATTCGACTTTGTTACTAAACCGTTAATTATTTGCTCCCTTGCAGGTAAAGGATTATCCATGTTTATTTTTATTATTTAGTTATAACTCTCCGTTTGTTAATAAATACTGCTTTTAACTCCGCTTAACTGTTTTGCGCACCCTATTAGTAAGCTCTTGCAAAAATCACTCTTTGGTGAGAAGGCTTGCCGCTGTACACGCACTTTCCCTCCTCTTTGACGACGTAAGAATCCACGGGAATGCATCTTATCGTTGCCTTTGTCTCCTCCTGAATCTTAGCCTCGGTCTCTTTTGTTCCGTCCCAGTGGCAGAGCAGGAATCCGCCTTTCTCTATTTGTTCCTTAAACTCATCCCATGTATCTATCTTATAGATTTTACTCTCCCTGTTAGCCAATGCTTTATCATAAATATTCTTCTGGATTTCATCCATCAGATTCTTTACTCTTTCAACTACGTTCTCCACAGGCAAACTCTCTTTTGTAAGGGTGTCTCTGCGCGCTACCTCAACAGTTTGATTCTCCAAATCTCTTGGACCTATTGCCAATCTCACCGGCACGCCTTTTAGTTCCCATTCAGAAAATTTAAAACCGCTGCGGACATTATCTCTGTCATCTATTTTAACACTGATGCCAAGCTTAACAAGCTGTTCTTTCAACTCCTTCATTTTTGCAAGCACCTTCTGCAGTTGTTCTTCATTGCTGAAAATTGGAACCATAACTACCTGTATAGGAGCCAATTTAGGGGGCAACACTAATCCGTTGTCATCTCCGTGAGTCATGACCAATGCTCCCATCAGACGAGTAGAACTTCCCCAAGATGTAGCCCAAACATACTCCAGCTGGCCCTCCTTATTTGCGTACTTAACATCAAAAGCCCTTGCAAAATTCTGACCAAGAAAATGTGATGTACCGGCCTGCAAAGCCTTTCCGTCTTGCATCATGGCCTCTATGCACAATGTATCCAATGCTCCCGCAAACCTCTCGCTTTCAGATTTATGTCCTACAACCACAGGCATCGCCATTATATTTCTTGCAAAATCCGCATAAACATGAACCATTCTAGTTGCCTCAGCGATAGCTTCTTCCTTTGTTGCGTGCGCCGTGTGCCCCTCTTGCCACAAGAACTCTGCGGTACGCAAAAACAACCTTGTTCTCATCTCCCATCTGACAACATTTGCCCATTGATTAACAAGAATAGGCAGGTCTCTCCAAGAATTTATCCAATTTTTGTATGTGCTCCAAATGATTGTTTCTGAGGTTGGTCTGACAACCAGTTCCTCCTCAAGTTTTGCCGTCGGATCCACAACAACTCCGGGCCCGTCGGGATTAGCCATAAGCCTGTGATGAGTTACAACCGCGCACTCTTTTGCAAAGCCGGCTACGTGTTCAGCCTCCTTGCTTAAGAATGATTTGGGAATAAAAAGCGGAAAATACGCGTTTTGGTGCCCTGTATCCTTGAACATCTTATCCATGTTAGCCTGCATCTTCTCCCAGATGGCGTAACCGTACGGCTTTATAACCATACACCCTCTAACTGCTGAATTCTCAGCCAAATCTGCTTTTACAACCAAATCGTTGTACCATTGGGAATAATTCTCACTCCTAGATGTAATCTGTTTTGCCATGCCTATAATAAAAGTTTGGAATAATTTTTGATATCTTCGTTAGTAATTACGGCACAAAAATACAAAATTTATTTAACGCAGGAGGTAATATGAAAAACAATGCATTACTATTAATGGCAGCCGGAGTTCTGGCACTCGCTTCATGCGGAACAAGCAGCTACACTGCAAACAATAACGGAGGCTACAAGAACAGCATTTACTATTCAAGTGAGCCCGGTGCTGCAAACCAAACTTACACAACTACTTCTGAGAAATCAGAAAATACAGATGTCAAGGGATTGCAGAGCAGAACAAACTATGCTCTGAACTCATCCAAGGCAAGAAATATATTTGGCACGGGAAGCAACTCCAAGACAGTTGATACAATTTATGTCGGAGATACTAACGTAGTAAATATCAATTATGATCCCAATGTTGATTATGCAATTGTGGACAGTACTGAGAGTTATGAAGAGCGTTTAAGAAAATTTGACAGCCCTTCATATACGGTCAACATTCAGTATGATGACCCTTGGGATTACAATTATTACAATCCTTTCTGGGCTTATAATTACGGCTGGTACAGGCCTTACGGAATTACGTGGGGCGTTGGCTGGTACAACCCTTGGTGGGGCATGTATTACTCATGGTCTCCAAGTTGGGGTTGGGGATGGGATCCCTGGTATTACGGCTACGGCTGGGGCTTTGACTGGGGCTGGGGAGGCTTAGGTTGGGGATGGGATCCTTGGTATTATGGCTACGGCCGCGGCTGGGGATACGGTTACGGCCAGGGTGACTGGGGTCCCGGATCAAGAATTTGGAATGACCGCTACTATGCCAGAAGAGATGGTGTTAATGAATATTACGGAAACAGAAGCGGCAGAGGAGTAGGAGCTTATGGTGATAATGCAGGCGGCAACAGATCTGTCGGCAGTGCCTATAGAAAGGACCCTACGATGGGGGTTATAAGAGGCAATAACGGAGGTGTTGTGACTACAGGCGGCAGAAACGGTTCATCTTACAGAGGTACAGGAACTTACGGTGGAAACAAAAACGGGAATACTAACGGAAACTTTAACGGAACAAGAAACGGGAATGTTGGCGTTTACGGCGGAAACCGCAGCAATAATGGAAACAACGGTTCTAGTTATAGGAACGGCACTGTTTCCAACAACGGAGCAGTTTACAGCAACGGTGCTGCAAACAGCGGCTACAATAACAGGAACGGAAACATCAGAGGTACAGGAGCTTATGGAGGCAACAGGAGCAGCAACTCCATGTACAGACAGCCTCAGCAAAACTCCAACCAAAACAGCGGTAATTACCGGACAAGTCCGTCCAGAAACGTGTTCGGCAGTTCTAGCAGAAATTCAAATGGAGGCTCTTCTTACAGAAGCAGCAGTTCATACTCAAATAGCGGAAGCACATATTCTGGAAGCAGATCATCCAGCCCTTCATACTCTGGCGGTTCTAGTTCAGGAGGCGGAAACCATTCAAGCGGAGGCAGTTACAGTGGCGGTGGTCACTCAGGGGGCTCTTCTACCAGAAGATAAATCAGAGGTTTAATATTTTTTATCCCGACAGTTTTCTGTCGGGATAATTGTAGATTACAGTTAGTTAGAAATAGGTTATATTAAAAAGATAAGTGATGAGAAAAATTTTTAGACTGTTTGCTTGCACTACTTTGTGCCTGGCTTCAGCAAGTGCTTTTGCACAGAATGACTATACAGCTTACACACTTTCTAAGTGGAACCCGGAAGGGACAGCAAGGAGCGTCTCCATGGGCAACGCGTTTACCGCTCTTGGCGGAGACCTTGGAGCTATTGGAATAAACCCTGCATCTTCCGGTGTTTACAGATACAACGAGGTAACTTTTACTCCCGCATTCTCAACTACTTCCATTGAATCTCATTTTCTTGGAAATTCAACAAAAGAGAGCAAGACCACCTTTGGAATTGCAAACATCGGAGGTGTTGCAAACATCAATACCGGCCGCAAAAATTATGGTCTTGTCAGCTGGGATTTTGGCTTGGTATACAATAAGGTAAACAACTTTAACAGTACGTTGAGCGCAAGAGGAACAAACGGCGGATCAAGTTACCTTGGAGCGGTTGCAGATTACTCAAAAGGATCCAGCGGTTATAACATGGACATAAATGACAACCAAGATCCATACTATAACTTTTCTCCGTCCATGTGGCCGTCCATTCTTGCATGGAACACATCTTTGATGGATACGGTAAAAGGCGCCCCAACTTCTTTTATACCAACAACATTGAACGGTAACACCTATGGCTCTACTAATCAATACTATAAGAAGAAAACTTTTGGAAGCAATTCAGAAACGGACCTAAACTTTGGATTTAATTTCAGCAACAAGTTCTACATGGGAGTCAACGTTGGAATGATGAATATTTGGAATAAGGTTGAAGAGAATTATTCAGAGAAGGCTAACGGTGTTTTTAGCTCCGGTTTTAGCGAATTTGGACAGTACTATCACCAGACAACATCCGGAAGCGGAATAAACATGAAGTTTGGTTTCATTTACACGCCGATTGATTTTCTTAGAATTGGAGCGGCGGTTTCCACACCAACCTGGTATTACCTGACGGATAAATACTATTGGGATATGGCTTCTTCATTTACAGGAGGTTACAGCGCAAATTTGGGAACGCCGGAGGGATCATTTGATTACAAAGTCACAACCCCATTCAAGTACAATTTTGGTATTGCATTGACTCTTCCGATGGGAGCATTCTCTATAGATTATGAAGGAACGGATTATTCACAAATGAGAATGCATGAGAGAGGGGGCAACGGAGGCTCAGATTCCTTCAGAGACATAAATGATGCAATGGACAATTACTACAAACATGCAGATGTTATTAGAGCGGGTCTAGAAATAAATCCGGCGCAAAACTTCTCTGCAAGAGCCGGTTTTCAGTATTCCAATAGCGGAATAAAGGATTTAGACATAGATAATTACGTTGGTTCACTTGGTTTCGGTTATAATGACCCGAGCGGATTCTTTGCAGATGTTGCTTACATGCAGTATATGAAGAAGACTACAACTATTTACGATGCAGGGGACTTGGTTGCCAGCTACGTTGGCAATCAGGCATCGGCTCCTTTCAAAACAACCGTATGGAAATTGCTTTTCACTTTTGGCTATAGATTTTAATCCCGACGGATAATTAAATAAAAGGCGGAATGACTTCCGCCTTTTTTATTTTAGCAAATAGGTGATTGAGTTAGGCCCCTCATTAAACAGCAAATCCACAATAGAGAGATTGGGTATAAAGCCCTGTTTATCAGAGAATACCTGCCAATAAGATTTTTCAATGCCCATCTTCTTTAACAAAGACGGCTGCTTGCTTTTTGGATGAATTGAATTGCGAAAATCTACGGTGACAGATGTCCGGGTATTTGTGTCAATGCCTGCAGCAGGTTCCTTTGCATAATCTGAAAAATAATCTGTCGTGAGTTTAATATCCGCCTTAATGCCCGTCATTTGCAGTAAATACTCCAAGAGCCTGCCATTCAAGTCAAAAAGATATTTCTCCTTGCGGTCCAATATTTTAAAAAGATCATCTTTATAGAATTCAAAGAAGGGAGAATTCATATAGGCCGCCTCTAAAGCCTTCTTATGCAACGGGATCCAGGCTTCATCATAATCAATTTCTATCTCTCTAATTGGAAGCTTGTGGGTAAAATCAGGACCTCCTCTCCTTACAGGAACATTTAAAACAAGAGGGCCGTTTGCACTGTATATGTAGCAACGGCTTCTGTATGACTGCTTCTGAAAAATTTCACAAGCCTCAATGAATATCTGATTTGCCGATGATTTTACAGATAAACTTGCAGATGAATCTGCCTGTAATACGGATGAACCGCAATTTGCGATTGCCGCAAAATACTCAACCGGCGGAAGATATGCCGTACTCAAAACACAACACCGCCTGTATAATTCATTGAATTCCATCTAGTTCTTATCGGGAAACAGAATGCCGGGGGAAATTATAAGGCTTACTCTTCCGGGGCAAGTTTTGGATCATACTTGATTATGCCCCTCTTGGACGCGGCAATAAAATCTAGAATTGTCCTCTTTTCATCTGACTCGGGGAAAGTCTCTTCCACTTTTCTGCATGCCGCAGAAACATTCATACCTCCCTGATATATAACCCTGTATATATCTCTAATCCTTTCTATCTGCTCCATGGTAAAGCCTCTTCTCTTAAGACCTACAATGTTAATTCCGCAAAAAGACAACGGTCTTTTTCCGGCCATAGCATAAGGAGGAACATCTTTTCCAACCATAGAACCGCCTGATAACATAGAGTGCGCGCCAATTTTTGAGAATTGATGGGCGGCGGACGCACCGCCTATGATTGCCCAATCATCAATGTCCGTCTCTCCCGCAAGGCCAACATAACTGACCAGAATAACGTGACTTCCGACTCTACAATCATGAGCAACATGAACATAAGCCATAAGAAAAGTATTATCCCCGATTGAGGTCTTTAATTTTCCGCTGGCTGCAGTACCGCGGCTGACAGTACAGAACTCCCTGATCATCACATTATTGCCAATTTCCACATAAGATTCTTCTCCCTGAAATTTCAAATCCTGAGGAAGGGCTCCAATCACCGCACCGTTAAAGATTTTGCAATTTTTGCCAATCTTCACAAAGTCATTAATAGTAACATAAGGGCCTATCCATGTTCCGTCCCCGATTTCCACATGTTCTGCAATCATGCTAAAAGGACTGATAACCACATTTTTACCAATTTTGGCATTTGGATGTACAAAAGCGTTCTCCATAATTTTTTTTTATCCTCTACAGTTAATTCTGTATTATCTATTCTTTATAACCTGAGCCACCATATCACCCTCACATGCAACGCTATCCCCAACCCAAGCTTTTCCGCTCATACAAACAAGTGCATGTTCAAGAGGTTGGGTAATAATAAGTTTGAAGACAACAACGTCACCGGGAACAACTTTCTTCTTAAACTTAAAGTTGTTAACCTTTGCAAAATATGTTGAATATTTCTGAGGTTCATCTATATTCTTAAGAACCAAGATACCGCCAACCTGAGCCATTGCCTCTATCAGTAAAACGCCGGGCATAACGGGCTCGCCCGGAAAATGTCCCATAAAATAAAACTCATTGACTCCAATAGTTTTTATTCCAACTATTGAATCGCTTTCCAAACCTATAATTCTGTCTACCATCAAGAAAGGAGAACGATGGGGTAACAGGTTTTTAATACCGTTAATATCCACTACCGGTTCTGCATTAGGGTCATAATGAGGTATCTCCATTAATCTCTTTTTTACTTCTCTGGCTTTTTCTTTCTCTTTTTGAGCTATTTCTTCTAGCGACATGATTTTTTCAATATTTATTGTTCTGTATATTTTAAACTTATTTGTCTCCAAATTGCCTAAGAGCCAACGCTCTTAATTTCTTTGACATATCCGTATTTATTGAGTGACCGCTCTTAAAGGCGGAAACTTTTGCCTTAAGCGGATAGCCAACCAAAGAAAAATCTCCAAGCACATCCAGCAATTTGTGTCTTGCACACTCATTTGGAAACCTCAGAGATATATGACTTAAATACCCTTCCGGTACACGCTCCAACGTTGGGATATTAAACAATTTTGCAAGATGATCCAGTCTTTTCTGAGGTATCTCATCATCCACAATTACAATTGCATTATCCAAATCTCCGCCTTTTATAAGGTTAAGCCTTAGCAGAAGCTCTATCTCATTAAAAAAGACAAATGTTCTGCAAGGAGCGATCTCTTTTGCAAAATCCATCGCCGAATTAAATTGTGCGTCTTGCCTCTCCAGCACCTTAGACTTAAAAGCTATTGTCAAATCTACTGAAAATTCATCTGCGGGCTCTACTGTTATGACTGAACCGCTGCTGTTACGGCACTCGAGTTTTTCCTTTATTTCCAAATATTTGCGCGGAGCATTCTGCTCTTGAAGACCATCCTTGGCTATAGCATCCGCATAATACTTTGCGCTGCCGTCCAGGATAGGAACCTCCGGTGAATCTAAAGAAACAAGAGCATTGTCTACGCATAAACCATATAACGCCCCCATAAGATGTTCCAATGTAAGTATCTTAATGCCATTCTTTTTGAGAGTAGTGCCTCTGGAAGTGGAATTTACATAGTCAGACCAAGCTTCAACAAAAGAGACATTATCCCCAATGTCCGTCCGCCTAAATCTGATTCCCGTATTTTCGGGGGCGGGCGACAAAGTCATTGTGACATGCTTGCCTGTATGCAAGCCCTTCCCCTGAAACATGTAAGTTTCCTTTAGTGTATGCTGATTTAAGTACATTCGTGCGGTTTTAGTAACGTGCAAATATACTAAAATTTAACCGTAAAAAATAGAATCTGTTACTTCTTGTCGGATAAAGATTTGAATATAGCGTAACACTTCATAAATGTTCTATAATCAAACGCGGGAGCCCCCATAATTCCTCTCTTTCCTTCTTCCTCTTTTACAGATCCTTGCACGCCCGCCTGTGCGGCAATTTTTGCACCGTCGGCAACGGTAATGTGTCCAGATATGCCCACCTGACCTCCAATCATACATTGCTTTCCAACCTTTGAAGAGCCCGCTACACCGGACTGTGCCGCCATCACCGTATTCTCTCCAATCTCTACATTATGAGCAATTTGTATAAGGTTATCCAATTTTACTCCCTTGTGAACCACGGTCGCACCCATTGTTGCCCGGTCAATCACGGTATTTGAGCCAATCTCAACATCATCCTCCACAATTACAATTCCTGTCTGGGGTATTTTTTTGTATGAACCTTCCGGGGTTGGAGCAAATCCGAAACCGTCAGAACCTATGACCACGTTTCCGTGTAATATACAGTTATTCCCTATTTTACAGCCGTCATAAATTTTTACACCGGGATATAAAATGACGTCGTCTCCCACGGTTACATCGTTACCAATATACACCTGCGGATAAACTTGCGTACCCTTTCCTATTTTGCTATGCCTGCCCAAATATGAGTATGCGCCAAAATATGAACCCTTTCCCCTCTTGCTGCTCCATGCTACTGTAGAACGGCATGATCTTCCGCTTCTCTTGCTCTTTTTTAGGGAGTTAAGAAGATCCAGCAAAGATGCTACCGCCTGATATGCATCATCTACAACAATCAGGGTAGGTTTCACCTTCTCTTCCGGAACAAGAGTCTTGTTCACGATAACGATTCCCGCATTACTTGTCAGCAGATAGTGCTGATACTTTGGATTTGCAAGAAAGCAAATATTATTGGGCTTGCCGCTCTCTATCTTTGCCACTGATGTGACCTTTACCTTTGGATCTCCAATAATTTCGCCTTTAAAATGCTGAGCAATAACTTCTGCTGATACTTCCATATTTCCTCCTATTATTGTTGCAAAAGTAGTAAAAAAAAGCGGTTTTATTTGGAGATAAAGATTTGTTTTCATACTTTTGCCGCCGTAATGAGAATGAGTGAGATAAGGGGACCGCAAAGTCCCCTTATTTTGTACAGATTACTCAAGGTTATTTATTTACAGCCGGCCGGCAAACTGTCGGGAACTTAAAAAAGATATTAATAAATTAAAAAAATCATAGACAATGGAAGGTTTAGAATTAGCTCCGTTTTTTGCGGAATTCAAAGAGCGCAAAGGCATTGACAGAGCCACACTTATGAGCGTGCTGGAGGATATTTTCAAGACTCAGCTGGCCAAAACTTTCGGTACCGCAGACAACTGCGATATCATTATCAACATTGACAAGGGAGATCTGCAAATCTGGCGCAACAGAAAAATTGTTGACACGGTAGCAGACCCTATGCTTGAAATATCAAAAGCAGAGGTAGATCAGATTGATCCAAAAAATGATTATGAAGTTGGAGAGGATTACACGGAGGAGGTAAAGCTCTCATCTTTTGGAAGAAGGTCAATTCTTAATCTAAAGCAAAATCTTTCCGGCAGAATCATGGATATTGATAAAGCCAATTTATTCAATCTTTATAAGGATAAGGTTGGAGAGATTGTTGTTGGTGAGGTTTATCAGGCCTGGAAGAAAGAGGTTCTTGTAAGAGATGAGAATGACAATGAACTTCTTCTACCTAAAACAGAGCAGATTCCGTCTGATTTCTTCCGCAAGGGAGACTCTATCCGCGCCGTAGTTTCCAGAGTTGAAATGAAAAACAATACTCCAAGTATTGTACTTTCCAGAACGTCTCCCGTATTTTTGGAGAGACTTTTTGAGCAAGAGGTTCCGGAAATTTTTGACGGCCTTATCACTATCAAAAAAATTGTCAGAATTCCGGGAGAAAGAGCCAAGGTTGCTGTTGAATCATACGATGACAGAATTGATCCCGTTGGAGCATGCGTTGGAGTCAAAGGTTCTAGAATTCACGGAATTGTAAGGGAGCTTAGAAATGAGAATATAGATATCATAAGCTGGACAACTAACATTCAGCTGCTGATTCAGAGAGCGCTGAGTCCTGCCAAAATCTCTACCATCAAAATAAATGATGAGGAGAATAAAATTTATATCACGATGGATTCATCTCAAGTATCTCTTGCAATTGGAAAGGGCGGCAGCAATATAAAACTTGCCAGCATGATGGTTGGAAAAGAGATAGAAGTATTTAGAGATGTGGAAGGTGATGAGGACGAGGATGTACTGTTGAGTTCATTCAGTGATGAAATCGACCAGTGGGTTATTGATGCGCTGCGCAAAATCGGATGCGACACCGCAAAGAATGTTCTTGCCCTTTCTGATAAGGATATCATGGAGCGTGCAGATCTTGATGAAGAAACAGTCCTTGATGTCAAGAAGGTTCTAAAAGCGGAATTTGAGGATGACGGTGAAGGAAAGGAGGAAGAAAAAGCTTCAGAGCCAACCGATGCAAAGCCAGAAGAATCATCAGAAAGCAAGCCGGAAGAAGATAACGGAAAAATTGAAT
>DAIRSJ010000050.1:0-11399 GCA_036804445.1 Candidatus Egerieousia sp. | reverse complement strand
CTCTTTTGAAAGCTCTGTGATTCTGTCATTTACAATAAAAGGTGTAACCGTATAATACGGGACAATGTTTGCGGCAGCCTCCTGTTTTTCAGACATCAGTTCCTGCTGAGTCTTCAAAATCGGAAAATCTATAGGAGTGGTAAGTGTTTCATACAGCCATGGAGCGCCTTTACGATAATGATATTTAAATTTTCCCTCTGTGGGATACAATAAAAGCATTATTATAAATGCAACTCCCATTGCAAGGTAAATACCTCCGCTACGCAGTATTGCCCTGGTTTTCTGTATGTTTATGCTTTCCATAAAATACTTGTTAATTGTTACAAATTTACATTATTTTTGCCTACGTATGAACAAATTAAACCGCAAGGCAAATCTAAACTGTTTCCGCAAGATACGCATGGCCGCTCAAATACCGGTCATAGCGTGCGCTGCAAAAAGCAAAAACAAACCATCGTGATCAAAGACATGGTAAAGGCCTTAACCCGGAATACTTTTGTATTAAATTCCATGGGTATTGTTTTAAGTTATTAAAAATAATTTTCAGGTTTGATCTTAGAACGGCGCAAAAATACGGGAAAAAAAGGGGTTTAACAATTTTGTAACAGATTTTTTTGTATATTAGGGCACCTGAAAAAAGCGCTCCGAGCGCATTAAAAACGATAAAATATATGATAAAAGAAAAACTGTCGAGAGTTATAAAAATTGTAACTCTTTGCTTACTAACATGTTTATGCAGCCTTCCTGCACGCTCGCAGGAGCTGATTGTTATGAAATCACAAAAATACCTTAAGGCAAATGACTCAATATTTGTTTTTACGCCTGAAGGAAAAAAACCTCACGCAACAGTCATTTTGCTGCACGGATGGGGCGGCAGCTATAAAGACTGGACAAAGAGCAATGACATACAAAAGCTCAGCGACAGCACCGGTTTTAGATTTATTTGTCCGGACGGATTGAAGGACAGCTGGTATGTTAACTGGGCCGATACAAGCAAGATACAGATGCGTGACTTTTTGAATAAAGAATTTATTCCGGAAATGTATAAGAGATTTGACCTTAATCCGGAGACTACATTTATTGATGGATTGAGCATGGGAGGTCATGGTGCAATAAATTTATTCATAGACAATTACGATAAGTTTAAAGCCGCGGGCAGCTTGAGCGGAGTTTTAGATTTGCAGCTGGCTTATGACACGTATGTGGAAAAATTGCTTTTTAAATCTTGGAAGAAAAGTGTTTCCGCGGAGCGGGAAAAAATTATAGGTCAAGATACTGCAAGATTCAACAATGAGAGTGCGGACAGGAGAATAAAACTTCTTGCCGGCAAGCCAAAGATGATTATCGTATCTTGCGGATACTCAGACTACTTTGCACCATGCACAATATCTTTCGCAAAAGCCTGCAGAGAAAACAATGTGCCGATAATTGAAACCCTGAGTCCGGGAACCCATTCATGGACATTCTGGAAATACGCTCTTGATCAGCATCTTATGTACTTTCAGAGAATAATGGACGGCAAAGAGATGGGCTATGATAACGGCAGAAAAATTGATAAAGTAAAACCGGCTGTTCCTAAAGAAGGAGGCTCTCCGGAACTTACTGTAATGCAATCTCCCAAGTACTTGAAATGCAATGATTCCATCTATGTATTCACACCGGAAAATGCACAACCCCACGCAACAATAATTTTACTGCACGGCTGGCAGGGAAATTATAAAGCATGGAGCGACAGGGTTGACATTCAGGCCGTTTGCAATGAGACGGGTTTTAGAATTATTTGTCCCGACGGATTCTACAACGGTTGGTACATGAACAATTCAGACAAAAATAAAATGCAGGCAAAAGATTTCTTTAACAAAGAATTCTTCCCCCAAATTTTTTCAAAATATAACCTAGACCCGCAAACCACTTTCATAGACGGATTGAGCATGGGAGGCCATGGTGCGGTTACGTTATTTATTGATAATCAGAAGCTTTTCCGTGCCGCAGGCAGCATGAGCGGAGTGCTTGATTTGAATGACTGCTACAATCACTACGCAGAACCGGAAAAACTTTCCACGGGTCTGTCTCAGGACATGAAAAAAATAGTTGGTGATGACCTGTCGAGATTTTCAAAAGAGAGCGCAATATCAAGAGTTAACAGAGTTAAACGTAACAATAAATTCATCATTGCTTCTTGCGGTTATAATGACTACATGTCAAAAGGAGCGGAAAAATTCTGCTCTGCGGCATGGAAGGCAAAGGTTCTATGTATTGAGACACTAAGTCCCGGATATCACTCATGGAGATTTTGGGAATATGCACTCTATCAGCATATTTGGTATTTTCAGCGGATAATTGATGATAAGGGAATGGGGGTAAAAAAGTAACAAAGTGTAAAAAAAATGTAACAAAAAATTTGATTTTAGATTTTTTTTCTTATCTTTGATTAGGCTTTTACGCGGTCATTGCTAAACCTAAAGCGGACTGATGGTAAATAATAACTAAACTATCATATATGTAACCAAACAAAACAAACTAAATTAAATCTTATGAAAATTAAACTTTTGATGACGGTCCTTTTACTGACTCTGACGAGCGCGCTGTTCGCACAGAAGTTAACAGTTAAAGGTACTGTAAAGGACGCGGCCAATGGTGAGCCGCTAGTCGGAGCTTACGTTCAGGTTAAAGGAACCAACGTTAACGCAATGACCGATGTTGATGGAAAGTACTCCGTCAACTGTCCTCAAAATGCAGTTTTGGTGTTCTCCTATATAGGATACAACAAAACTGAGATTCCTGTAAACGGAAGAAGTTCCATTGACGTTACCATGCAATCAGCCAACGTACTTGACGAGGTTGTTGTTACGGCAATGGGTATGACCCGTTCACAGAAGTCTGTGGGATATGCAACTTCCACAGTGAAGTCTGACGACCTGACCAACGCCAAGTCATCTGCCCTTATGACAGGTATTCAAGGCAAGGTTGCCGGTGTTCAGGTATCTTCACAAGGAGGCACAGGGTCTTCACAGAAAGTTATTGTCCGCGGTTATTCCTCATTCTCCAGCAACAACCCGCTTTATGTTGTTGATGGTATTCCAATGAGCAACGGTTTTGCCGGTTCCAGCAGTTTTAATGATTCTGTCGATTTTGGTAACGGAGCCAATGACGTTAACCCAGACGATGTTGAGAGCATGACTATTCTAAAAGGTGCCTCAGCAACAGCTCTTTACGGTTCACGTGCAGCAAACGGAGTTATCATGATTACAACAAAGCGCGCTAAAGAAAACCGCCTTGTTGTTAACTATGATTTCTCATTAATGGGTTCCAACGTATTGAGAGTTCCTCAGGGACAGGATATGTTTGGACAAGGCTGGCCTGTATTTGACGCAGCAGAGAACGGATCTTGGGGTCCTAGAATGGACGGCAGAATTCAGGAATGGGGTCCTTGGGCTTATTCAGTTGAGAATGCAACTTCAAAACCTAATGGGTTCCAAGTTCTTTCAAAGCCTTTCTCATTTGCAAAGGATAATATCCGCAAATTCTATACATTTGGCAATGAGATTACAAACAACATTTCAGTTGCTGCCGGCAATCAAGATTTGGGTATGGTATTCTCTTATGGCAACACAAATGCTAAGGGAGTAATGCCAAACAAGGCAGACACCTATAATAGAAATACATTCTCATTCCGCGGCAATGCCAAGTATAAGAACTTCTCTATTGACGCAAACATCAACTACGTAAGAAAGGATGCAAAGAAACCTTCTGCTGGACAAGGAAATGATGGAGCATCTATGTTCCAGGAGATTCTACAGTACGGCGCAGATATTTCTTTCAAAGCTATGAAGGACTATAATGATGTCCACTTCAACCCAGATAACTTCTATACATTCTATGCAGAAAACCCTTACTGGGTTGTAGATCACAACAAGAACGTATATCAGGATGATAGAATCTATGGTAAAATTGATATTAGCTACCAGATTATCAAAGGTCTAACCGCAGAAGCACGTATTGGCGGCGATTTCACAAGCTCCAGAACAAAGAGATGGAATGAGAAACACGTTATTCCAAGCGATGCATGGGCATACGGCAGCAAATCAGATCTTGCAGGTACTTATTCAGAAGATTACGACAAACAGGAAGAGTTGGATGCTACCGGTATGTTAAAAGCAGATTATAAATTGACAGAAGATTTAAATCTAAATGCCGTTGTTGGTTATGACATTAATCAACGTACATTCTCTTACTTGGACTCTTATCTATATGGTCTTAGTACACCGGGATGGTTCAGTCTTGCAAATACAACATCAAGCCCTACAACAACTTCTTATTATCAGAGAAGAAGACTTATGGGCGCTTTTGCACAGGCAGACTTAAGTTACAAAAATTGGGCATTCTTAACTGCAACAGCACGTAATGACTGGTCTTCTACACTTCCTATCAATGACAACCATTTCTTCTACTGGGGAGTAAACGGAGCCGTAGTATTTACAGATGCATTTGATCTTAAAGACACTCCTATCTCTTTCTTAAAGTTAAGACTAGCTTATGGAAAGACTGGTAATGACGCTCCTCTTTACAGAACATCAGGTATCTATTCAGCTACTCAGATTGGATTAGGTTTTGGCTCTCTATACCTTCCTCTAGGTGGAGTTCTTGGTTTAACAGAAAGCAACTCTCTTCCTACAAAGAACTTGAAGCCGGAGATTACATCTGAGTTTGAGGTTGGTCTAAATATTAATTTGTTTAACAACAGATTGACTTTTGATGGTGCATATTATGATAAAAATACTAAGAATCAGATTATTGCAGCATCAGTTGCACCAGAAACCGGATATACTACTCAAACACGTAACGTTGGTAAAATTGGCAACAAGGGTGTTGAAATTATGTTAGGCGGTACACCTATTAAATCCGGAGATTGGAAATGGGATATTGGTATGACATTTACAAAGAACTGGTCAAAGGTTAAAGAGTTGTGGGATGATGTAACATCTTACACTTTGACAAGTGCATACAGTGTATCTTACGTAGCAGTTGTTGGAAAACCTCTAGGAGAATTCCAGGTACCTGCAATTGCAAGAGATGATCAGGGAAGAGTTATAGTTGGTTCTAAGGGATTCCCTCAAATTGATGCCAGCAAGAAAGAAACTGTTGGAACATCAGCTCCAAGATTCCAGATGGGATTTACAACCAAGATCACTTGGAAAGACTTATCTCTTTCTGCAGTTGTTGATTGGAGAAACGGCGGATATTTCTACTGCTATACAGCTCAATTGTATCACTTTGCAGGAAATGCTACTCCAACCGTTTACAACAACCGTGCTCCGTTCATCTACCCTAACTCTGTTAGATTAAATGATGCAGGTACAGGATATGTTGAGAATGATATCCCTATTACATCTTACAACACTTACGAGTACTACAATAATGCAAAGAACACAGCTTATTACAGAAATTGGGTTCTTAAGAAGGATTATGTAAAACTTCGCGAACTTGTACTTTCATACAATTTACCTAAGAGTATTTGCGAAAAGACTGGTTTCATTAAAGGTATCACAGTCAGCGCTATTGGAAGGAACTTGTTTATGTGGACTCCTAAGGAGAACAACTATGTAGATCCAGAGGGATCAAACTATGGCAATGACCTTCAGTCTGAATTTGGTGAATTTGCTGCAGCACCTACGAATAGAACATTCGGAGGCAGCATAAAAATTACCTTCTAAATCTTAACACAGAAAGAATATGAAAAATATGATAAAATACATTTCCGTCATAGTTGTAGCAGTTTTGATGTGCTCCTGCAAAGGCGGATTTATGGATATAAACAAGAACCCTAATTATCCTGAGACCGTAACGGATCCATTGATGTTACTTCCTTCTGGGCAGATTCAGGTTGCAGCGATAGTTGGAGGAGACATGGAGCTAGTTGGTTCACTATGGAGCCAGCACTACACTCAGAATAATGCATCTAACCAGTACAACACTACTGTAGATTATTCTATTACAAATACTTCTTATCAACGTTTTTGGTCTATTCCTTATGCAGGCGCAATACCTGATTTGACAAATGCAGTTAAATATTCTGCTGCTGCCGGAAACGCAGACAACCTATTTGTAGCATCAGAGACCATGTTATGCTTCATGTATCACATACTAGGAAGCTGGTATGGTGATATTCCTTACACTGAGGCAGCACTTGGAAATGCAAACCTTACTCCAAAATTTGATGAGGGATCTGCAATTAATGATGATCTTATCAAGAGGTTGGAGAACGTTATTTCAAAAGCAACTTCAGCAGCAAACGCTGCTGTAGATATGTCAGGCCAGGATATAGTTTTTGGCGGTAGCGTTAAAAATTGGATTGCATTTGCAAAGACTTTGAGACTAAAACTTATGATGCGCAACTGGAGCAAGTATTCTTCAACTATTGCCACAGCATTAGATGCCGGCGGATTCTTAACTACAGATGCTAAGATAGCTACATTTGTAAATGAAGAGAACCATTCAAATCCTCTTTTTGAGAATGATAGAAGAAAACTTAATACTACAAGAAACATGGTAGCCTGCAACACTTTGGCAAATTATTTAAGAGCCAATGCAGACCCTCGTATTAAAGTTTTCTATGATAAAACATCTGGTGCATATCCAAGCAATGAGGCAGGTTATCGTCTTGCTACAGGCATTAGATATTCACGCGCAACACTAGCTGCAACTGACCCTGTATATTTTATGTCAGAAGCAGAAAGTTACTTCTTGCAGGCAGAGGCTTGGGCTCGTCTTGACAAAGCATCAAAGGCTCAGTCTTTCTATGAGGCTGGAGTTAAAGCTGCATTTGACAGATGGGGTTATGATTGTTCAACTTTCATTGCAACAGGCGGAGTTTACGCATTTGACGCTACTTCTCAGGCTACAATGTTAAAGTGCATCCTTACTCAGAAATGGGTTGCTGCTACACGTTGCCAAGCATGGGATAGTTTCTTTGATATCACAAGAACAGGCATTCCTGCACTTGGAACTAAGTTAACTTCTGAGGCTGGTTATGTAAGCGGAGAATTAGTTCCTGTAGTAGATTCATCTCTACCTGCAGATCAATTCCCTCACAGAATGCTTTATCCTAAATCATCCTCTGACTATAATACTAACACACCAACCGTTAAGATTGAAGCTAAACAGTGGTGGCAGAAATAATAACACTTAAATGTATAAAGAAATGAAAAGATTTATTACATATATTGCAGTTGCATTCCTGGCTGTGGCCGGCCTATCTTCATGCGAGACATACGGGAATTATAGTAAGGACATGTCTCCTATCTATCCGCTTTGCGGTGAGTGGGCATCCACAGTAACAGATCAAACTGCAGGTACAAGCTTCACCACTTACGTTGTTACCTCCGATGTTGCAGCTAAAACTACAACAGATATGTGGGTTGTTATTAACACGGGTGATGAGAATGGCACAAAATGCAAAATTCAATGCGATGTCAAATCTCTAACTTTCTCCGGCAGCGGTCCTAACACATTGGAAGGCGGAACCAGCACAATTACAGACGGTAAAGTTGTTGTTGACGGTGCAACTCCTCCTAGCGGCGGAAAGGCTGATTATATGGAGATGACTTATACTTCATCTGTAACAGGTCATACCTATAAAATTACCGGTTTCAGAAGAACATTCCAGCCGGGAGATGAGCTATAAGAGAGTATCTTAAATAACTTATAGAGATTATATGTTAGTGGGGGACGCGAGTCCCCCGCTTTCTTTTTGTTAAATTTGCGAGGTTTAACAAAAAATCATGAAGAAACTACTCCTGTTTACAATAGTATTTTTGATACCTGTCTGCCAGCATGCAACAAACATTAATCTGCAACCTGCTTTGCAGCAGACTGCAAACAAACAACTGGCTACAGTACCCCCTGTGCAGCGTATCTCAGTACGCCCTGTGCAACAGCTCATTGAGAGGATAACACCGGGCCGCTCAGGTAATTTTGAGCTGCAGATAGCACCGGCAAAAGAGTTCCCTGCAAGCAAATATGAAGGGACACCCTATTCAATTTATAAAGCTCCCGACGGAAAAATTTTGCTGCGCAGCACAGAGAAGATTGGCTTATGCGTAGCTTATTATCAATACCTTAGAGAGTACTGTGAGGTTTCCCTCTCCTTCTGCGGAGACAACCTCAAATTGCCTGAAAAACTACCGCTGCCATCTGAAAAAATCAACGGCCGTATCAACGGGAAGTATCGCTCATTTTTCAATTACTGTTCCTTCAGCTACACCGGAGCGTGGTGGAATTGGACTGATTGGCAAAGAGTTATAGACTTCATGGCCATGAACGGCATCAACATGCCACTGCAAGTTGTTGGACTAGAGGGTGTTTGGTACAATGCGCTGCTCAGAATAGGTTATTCAGACGAGCAAGCCAGAGAGTATCTTTGCGGCCCCGCCTACTTTGCATGGCAATGGATGACAAACATAGAGAGCTTTGCGGGACCGCTTCCAAAGAGCTGGATTGAGAGCCATATCAAACTTGGCAAACAGGTCACCGACAGGGAATTAGAGCTGGGCATGCACCCTATTCAGCAAGGATTTTCCGGAGGGGTTCCCGCAAGATTTAAAGAGATTTATCCGCAGGCAAACATTCAGATGAAAGAGGATTGGTGCGGCTTTGCACCTGTAGCTCAGCTAGATCCGACAGATCCGCTGTTCATGAAATTTGGAAAAATATTTTTTGAAGAGGAGAAAAAACTCTACGGGCTTCACGGATTTTATGCAACGGACCCATTTCACGAGAGCACCCCTATCTCTACGGATAGCTCTTATTTACACGGAGTTGCAAAGGCCGTATTAAAACTCTATCGGGAGACGGATAAAAATTTTAAATACTGGATTATGCAGGGCTGGACCCCTACAAAGGAGATAGTTGAGGCTACTCCAAAGGACTCTCTTATTATTCTGGATTTGGCTGATCCTCAATATACTCCGTCAAAACCTGGAGAGAAAAAATTCTGGGGTTATCCATACCTGGCAGGTAATCTTCACAATTTTGGAGGGAGAATCAACATGCACGGAGACATAGAGGCACTAGCTGATAATCAGTACACTATGGCGGCAGATGATGGTTCTCCTGTTGTGGGCAGCGGAATTTTTATGGAGGGAATTTGCCAGAATCCGCTCTATTATGATTTGGCATTTGAGATGCCAGTACATCAAAATAAAGCAGATATGATTGAATGGCTGCACGGATACTCCGTAAGACGCTACGGATATGTTTCAGACAACACACTTGATGCACTTATCCGCCTGTGGCACAACCCTTACCGCAGAGGAACCAACGGCACTGAAAAGAGCTCAATCATTGCCGCGCGTCCGGCGCTGCATCCAAAAAAGTCCGGTCCAAATTCAAATTTTGGAATTCCATACAGCCAGGATACGCTAATAATTGCAGAAGATTTTCTGCTTGGCTGCGATCCTATAACTGACGGATATATGTTTGATATAGTGGATATTCAGAGACAAATCATGAGCAATCTTGGACAAGGGCTGAATAAAAAAATTGCAGAGGCGTTTGAGAGCGGTAACATTACTGAGTTTGACAAGCGCACTGCAGAATTTTATGAACTGCTTACAGATTTAGATTCACTTGTCGGCACTCGCAGAGAGTACAGTTTTGAGGATAAAATTCAGAAAGCACATTCATGGGCTACAACGCAGCAAGAGTCTGATTTATATGATTTTAATCAATCCATGCAAGTTACCCAGTGGGGACCGGTACAAGTTCAACAAACAAATATTAGCGCCACCAACAACGGCAACAATTGCAGCGGCAAGGCACAATTTGACGGACAGGACATACCGCAAAGCTGGTACGGAAGAGACGTTTTGTTTGATTACTCTTGGCGGGAATGGAGCGGTTTAATAAGGGAGTATTACCTTCCTCGCTGGCAAATGTTTTACAAGATGTTGCGCGGAAAATTAACGGACGGCAGCTGGAAAAACTATCGGGAGTATGAAGAGAATTTACCGCGCACTTCCGGCAGGGAGGCTATAAATGCGGATGATTTTTACAGCTCAATGACAAAGATGGAGTATAAGTGGATAAGTACTCCAAAACACTATTCTCCAATGAAATACGGCAATGAATATACTGTTGCAAAAAGGATGTTTGACAAGTGGGAGAAAGAGGCTTATGCAATGGCAGAATACTCGCGACAGAAATAAACTTAAAGAGATGAAAAAAGTAATCAGAAAGACAATAGCAATTATTATTTGCGCTCTTGCTTCAGCTAATATATTGAGCGCAGAGCAGGTAATAAAAAACGATAAAACAATGAAAGCAATTGATAATAAGATTAACAGAGATAAAAAGATTAACAGAGATAAGAAAGTTTGGGCATGGATGGGATCTGTTGGTCCAATGACAGATGCGGCGGCAGATTCAATTTTTGCTAAGGCAAAAGAGACCGGCATTGACGCACTAATAATGGAGGTGCACGGAGGTAATCCCGTTGGCATGTTGGACACAACGGATTTTACTGATTACGCGGCAATTGCAGCCACAAAGAAAGCTGCCGCACTTGCTAAAAAATACGGCATTGAACTTCATATCTGGATGTGGATTATTAACCGTTGTGAGAAAAATTTGCAGGCAGCTCACAGAGATTGGTATCAAGTGAACGCAGAAGGAAAATCTTGTCTGGACTACAACATGTACGGAGTTGACCACTACAGATGGCTATGTCCGTCTCAACCACAGGTACTTGAGTATCTAAAAGATAGAGTAAATGAAATTGCGGAGATAGACGGAGTTGCAGGCATAAATTTGGATTTTATCAGATACCCGGATGCAATTCTTCCGGCCGGACTTTGGGAACTTAGAAAAGTGCATCAAGATAAAGTATATCCTCAGTGGGATCACTGCTACTGCCCGTACTGCAGAGAGCAGTACAAAAACAAGAGAGGCGTAGACCCACTTGATATTCAGAATCCTACAGAAGACAAGTATTGGATGGAATACCGTTATGCAGCTGTTGTAAAAATTGCAAATGCTCTTGCGGATGTGATTCACAAGCATCATAAAATTGCCAGTGCTGATGTGTTCCCTTCTCCGGATGTTGCACGCAAACTGGTAAGACAAGACTGGACTAAATTCACCCACTTGGATATTGTCTTTCCCATGATTTATTATCAATTCTATAATGAACAGGCAGAGTGGATTATAACGGAGACAAAAGAGGGTGTTAAAGGGCTTAAAAAGAGCGGGTCAAATGCATATCTTTGCAGCGGCATATATGCTGATGAAGAATCGGCTCCATACTTAAGCACTATATTTGACTACGTCAGAGGTGCCGGTTCTGAGGGAATTAGCATTTATGACCTGGGAAGCGCCATTAAAACGCCGGGATATTGGGAAGC
>DAIRSJ010000049.1:8982-11409 GCA_036804445.1 Candidatus Egerieousia sp. | reverse complement strand
ACAACATTAATTCCCAGAGATACGAGAGTATCAACAACATGAGTTTTCTCATTAATCATTCCGGTTTGATTGGAAAGCACACAAACACGTCTTCCTTTCAACAATGGAACATACTCATTTACAGAGCACGCACCCGGCTGAATATCATTATCATAAGTCCACCAAAAAGAACTGCCGGAGACAAAGGCGTTATTCTCATAACCTTGCGCTGCTGCAAAATTTGCAGACAAAACAAAAAGAACGGCTGTCATCCCGACAGCTAAAAAACTTTTTAAATTTTTTTTCATAGCGATAGTTATTTATTATTTACTCTCTATTTCACTCACTATTTTCTCAGTTGCGCCAACATGACTTTCTACGTATGTCTTGCAAGTGCCGCCTTTCCATTCACGCAATTCTTTATCTTTTATGCAATTATCTAAAATTTCATAAAAATCGTTTGTATCCGTCACGCAAGTTGCCCCCTCAAGTTTAAGAAGATCTACGGCCTCTTGGAATTTCTTATAGTTGGGCCCGAACACTACCGGACATCCATAAGTGGCAGCCTCCAAAATATTATGAATACCAACTCCAAATCCTCCTCCTATGTACGCAAATTCTGCATATTGATAAAGCGAGGAAAGTATCCCGAGACAATCAATTATAAGCACACGTATGCCGGTCAGTTTGGAGGCATCCGCAGCGGCGGCATTCTTAACATCTCCCACAATCTCGGAGAATTTCACAACGCCGTAAGATTCAAACAATTCTGAAACCTTATCTATTCGTTCTTTTGATATTTCATGAGGGGCAATTACAAGTCTTACCTTTGAGAAGTTCTTTAAGACATCTGCTATCATTTGTTCATCAGGCAACCATGTGCTGCCTGCAACAAATCCAAACCCTTCCTTTACAAAATTCTCTATAACAGGGAATTGTTTGCAATGTAGAGTAATCTCATGCACCCTGTCAAAGCGAGTATCTCCGCTTACAAAGACATTTCCGGAAATATTTATTTTCTCCAGATTCTTTTTTGATTCTTCATCCTGTACAAAAATCTTTGTAAAAATCCTTAGCATTCCGCAGAAGAAACCCCCGTACCATTTGAAAAACGGTTGAAAGGGGCGGAAAATTGCTGAAACAAGATAAAGTTCTGCTCCGCTCTTTTTAATCTCCTTTAAGAAGTTATACCATAAATCATATTTGATAAATATCACCTTAGCCGGTTTAACGGCTTTCACAAAAGCGCGTGCATTATGCGGCGTATCAACCGGAAGATAATACACCCAATCCGCCAGTTTGTAATTCTTTCTTAATTCATAACCACTTGGAGAATAGAATGTTACCAGTACCCTGTATGCCGGTTTGTTTTTCTTGTACCACTCAATGATCGGGCGGGCCTGCTCAAACTCACCAACTGAAGAACAATGGAACCATATTATTGGCTCTCCGGACCTTACCTCCTCCGCAACTCTCTTAATAAGACCCCTTCTTCCCCTGTAAAACAATTTGATTTTATGGCTGAACAAAGAACCTATCGCAATAAAAAACGGCAGTATGCTCAGCCCAATATTATATAATATCCTCACGACTCGCTAGTTTTTGACTACGCGAAATTAGCAATTTTATTTCTAAAATGAGTAAATTAGCGGCGCCGTCCATATAAGATTATGAGAATTGTTTTTCAAACTATAGGGGAATACTACAACTTAATGATGCGTGTATTCCGCAAGCCGGAGAAGTGGAAAATTTTCTGGAAGCAATTTTGGTTTGAATCCGATAAACTTATAATAGGCTCAATACCAATCGTCAGCATAATCTCCGTTTTTATTGGAGCTGTAATAGTTTTGCAGTCCGCAAATAATATGGAGAGCCCGTTCATCCCAAAAATGTACGTAGGAGTTATGGCAAGAGAAAGTTTGGTTTTGGAATTTTGCTCTACAATGGTTGCGCTGATACTTGCAGGAAAGATAGGTTCCAACATCTCTTCTGAGATAGGCAGCATGCGCATAACGGAACAAATTGATGCAATGGAAATTATGGGAGTCAATTCTGCAAATTATCTAATCCTTCCAAAAGTTGTCTCCTCAACTATTTTCAGCCCGTTCATAATGCTTTTAAGTTTTGTGCTGGGTTTGATTGGAGGGGCCGGCATTATTTCATTTACCGGAATTATAACTATCGCACAATACATAGAAGGATTACAGTTTGCGTTTAAAGCATGGTACATATACTACAGCATGGTAAAAATGGCTGTCTTCTGCTTTATCATAACCTCAATATGTTCATATTACGGCTATTACGCAAAAGGCGGCTCCCTTGGTGTAGGACGCTCCAGCACTAAAGCCATTGTTGTGAGCAGTACGCTGATATTAATATTTGACCTTTTGATCACAAAACTGTTTTTATAAAAATATGACGCCGTCTTTAATTAAAGACGGCGTCATT
>DAIRSJ010000049.1:0-8882 GCA_036804445.1 Candidatus Egerieousia sp. | reverse complement strand
GTCATTGTTTGAAAAATGATTGAAGTAAAACACTTATACAAGGAGTTTAACGAACGGCGGGTTCTGGATGATATTAATATCCGTTTTGAACCCGGGAAGTGCTCTTTGATTATCGGAGCCAGCGGAAGCGGTAAAACCGTTTTGCTTAAGAGCCTTGTGGGGCTTTATGAGCCGGAGAAAGGTGAGATTTGGTATGACCGGCATGAGTTTACCTGCATGGATGCACGTCAAAAAAAGGATTTCCACAAAGAGATGGGAATGCTTTTCCAAGAGAGTGCGTTATTTGATTTTGATACGGTGGAGGAGAACGTCATGTTCCCCATGGATTTCTTCACAGATTGGACTTACGGGCAAAAACTTGAGCGGGCAAATTTCTGTCTAAACAGAGTTAATTTAACAGGATCTAACAAATTGTATCCTACTCAGCTCAGCGGAGGCATGCAGAAGAGGGTTGGCATTGCAAGAGCAATTGCATTAAATCCAAAATACCTTTTCTGCGATGAGCCGAATTCCGGCCTGGATCCAACCACGGCAATTGTAATAGACCGTCTAATTCAGGAAATTACAAGGGAGTACAAAATCACGACAGTTGTTAACACGCATGACATGAACTCCGTCATGGAAATCGGAGATCAAGTAGGTTTTATACATCAGGGAAAAATGTTATGGCAGGGAAACAGCAAGGATATTATGAATTCTGAATGCAATGAACTAAACGATTTTGTCTTTGCAAATAATCTTGCAAGACAATTAAAAGCAAATATGTCAAAATAACTATGCTGCTCAGGTTGCAGCTGAAGCAAAATAAAAAGGCCGCAGAAAACCGCGGCCTTTTTCTCTCCATTCCTTACCTTTTATTTTAAGTGGAATCTCACTCCAACCTCAGCCTCAACTTGTAGCGGCTGGTCTGTTCTGATGCTGGCGGGAATCTTGGAATCAAAGTAGTATACAAGATTTGGTTCCAGATAAATACCCATCTTATCATTATTAAATTTATACTCTATGCCCACACCCGTATTCACAGAGAACTGAACCCCTTTCACATGAGAATTCGCATGCTTAACCGTGCCGTCATAAGTAGTCATATCATAACGCACTTTTACGCCCTTCTCAAGACTTGCACCTGCATTTCCATAGAAAGAAAAACATCTGGTATTCAAAACATTAAAGTAGACATTGACAGGAACGCCGATATAATGAATGCCTTGTTTAATCTTATAAGCTTTCTTATTGATAAGTCCGTCATACTTGCTGTGCAAATACGTGTAACTAAAACCTGTTCCAACCGTAATCAAATTGTTGATTTTATAATGAACCTGCAACGCAAAATTCAAAGGCAAAGAATAGGTAGTCTCTGAAACCTGCTCAATCTGAGGAGCTGACGACGGAGCCATATAACCGACTTGCGCAGCAACAGATTTGATAAAATTGTTGGAAACATCAAAATTTCCGCCTCCGGAAATATTTGAAGAAACGGCATAGGAAATAATTCTCGCTCTCTTCTGCGGCTTCTCATCAAAAGCACCAAAATTAGTCATATATCCAAAAGACTCCGTCCTCCTTTTTTGTACTGCAGTCTTGGGCTCGGCTTTCTTGTAAGGCTTAACAACAGGTTCCGTCACTGTTACGTGAATATAACTCTGTTCCTCTGTCAAATAAGGAAGTTCAACCATCGGCTCCCGCACATAATCAGATGCCAGATAATTTTGGACATTTCGAACCATAGTCTTTTTCATAGGTTTGATTTCGGGCCGAAATGGTTGGCCGGCAATCTCACTTGCCGGTGCGTTTTGCTTTTGAATATATGACTTATTTGGGTTTGATGTCTTAAAGAAAATACCTGCAACAACAGCAGCGGCAGTAGCGACGGCAGCGACGGACCAGTATATAATCCTGCTCCTCAATGATTTATTCTTGACAACACTAATATTCCCGACAGGTTTTCCCGCAGGAATGCTCTTCTTGACGGAGGACCATATCTGAGTCTTCTCATCATCAGAAAGCGCAAGCTCGCCCATAGACTCTTTGCTTCCGTCCAAGTCTCTCAACTTATCCGCAAACAATTCGTCAACGGGGTTTGCCTCGTTCTCCAATCTTACATTGTTTAATATGTCATCAGAATTTTTCAAATTCCAGGTAACTATCGTGATATTACTTAATTTTCTTAAGTCTATTCTGCAGCCACACCCTTGCCCTGCTTAATTGGCTTCTACTTCCTCCCTCACTCATATTCAGCATCTTTGCTATCTCCTTATGAGAAAAACCCTCAATTGCATAGAGGTTGAACACCGTTCTAAAACCCGCTGGCATCTCCGCAATAATCCCCATAAGCAACTGCACATCCAACTTTTCCGTCTCTTTAGGATCCAGCCTGATATCCGCAACAGGAACTGTCCCGTCTATCTGCTCTGTGTTTCTAAGAACATCATTCTTTCTCAAATACATCAGACAAGCAGTTACAAAAATTCTTCTTGCCCATCCCTCAAAAGAGCCCTCTCCTCTAAAGTCGGACAGTTTTGCAAATAAGGTTATAAAACCGTCATGCATAACGTCTTTGGCTTTTTCTCTCTCTCCTATGTAACGCAGACAAACAGGAAACATCCGAGAAGAAAGCTTCTCGTACATTTTCTCCTGAGCCAGTGCACTGTTCTTAATGCAATCTCTGACCAGATCTGCATACGGATCATTGGGATCCTGCTTTATGTTTTTCTCCTTCGACACTTTGTAGATGCGTTGCAGGTCATAAAAGTTGCAATCGATGCCACAAATTTAATAATTCTTGTCCCCAAAGGCAATACTGATTAGCACAGAATTTGCTACTTTTGCCCGATGTTATGAAAATGAAGAAATTACATTTATTTATCACGATAGGTCTCATTTTTTCCGTATTTATGGCGGGGCAGGCAAACGGACAGGAAAAAGTGACGCCGGCAAAAGCAAACACGGAAACTCATCTGATTGCTGCAGAAGCGGCCTATACGCAGCAAAAATATAAAGAGGCCACGGCAGAGTGCGTGGCCGCACTGGAATTCAACTCCAACAATGACGCAGCCTACTACCTTATGGCAAAACTTTCTCTGCAGATGAACAAGACCGATGACGCAGAAAAATTTTGCAAAAAAGCTGCAGATTTAGATACCTCAAATTACTATTACGCTGCCGATCTGGCATCTATTTATTTAATGAACAACAAGATAGATGATGCAAGAAATTTGTATGAAAAAATGTCAAAGAAATATCCCGGAAAATCCGAGGTGTTTTTGAATCTCGTTAATATATACTCCAAAACCAATGACTATGATAAAGTATTTGGCGTAGCGGACAGACTGGAAAAAATTGCCGGACCCAATGAAGTATCTACCATGGCAAAATTTGAGGCATATTCTGCAAAACGCCAGTATCCTCAAGCCATTAAATGTCTGGAGGATGCAGACGCCGTATCTCCAAATCCAAAATATGATGCACTTCTTGGAGATATGAATATGGACCTCTTTAATGACACATTGGCTCTTAAGTATTACAATAGAGCCCTTGATCATGACACGGCCTATGCCCCCGCATTATTTGGAAAAGCGGAGCTTTACAGATTAAGAAACGATTACCAGAATTTCTTTAAGTTTTTAAATCCGTTCATGGCTAACAAGGAGATTAATCCAAAGATGAAGACGGATTATTTAAAGCAAATTTTCAACAATGCAGGTTTCCTTTCCCGCTACAAAGAACAAATGGCCGAGTCTATGCAAATTATGGCAGCCGCAAACCCGGATGATACCACATGCAATCAAATTGCCGCAATGTATCTGTCGGGAGCCGGGCACAAAGACGAGGCTCGCAAAATATTGGAAAACAACTTAAAATATTACCCGGACGTTTACATTGTAAACATAGATTATATGTCTTTTCTTTACAGTGCGCAGGATTGGAGGAGGCTTAAAAACTTTGGAGATTCCACAATTGCCAAATTCCCCGGAAAGACTGATATGTTGCAATTTAAAGGACTTGCCGAATACAATTTAAAACTTTATGATTCTTCTATAGCTACGCTGTCCCTGGTTGAAAAAATCTCAAGGGAAAGAAATGACACTACCCTTCTGATTAATTCCTATTCTTTGATTGGAGATTTGTATCATCTTAAGAATCAGAATAAAGAAGCGTATAAATATTATAAGAAGGCATTAAAGATAAATCCAAAAGAGAGTCCCGTTCTTAATAACTGGGCGTGGTACATTGCAACTTCAGACAAAAACGGGAACCTTAATAAAGCTCTGGAAATGAGCAAGAAAACCATAGAACTTGAGCCTGAAAATACAACTTATCTGGATACATACGGCTGGATACTTTACTTGCAGGGAAATTATCCGGAGGCGCGCAGACAATTCCAGCATGCAATGGCCTATGGCGGAAACGATAACCCCGTAATGCTTGATCACTATGCAGAAGTCCTGTTTGCTTTAAAAGAGTATGATCTCGCTTTTCTATATTGGGACAAGGCCGTGGAAGCTGCTAAGAAAGAGGGAGATACAGCGCAGACTGAAAAATTGCTGGAAAAGATTGCAGGCAAAAAAGAGCTGAGCAAAAAGTAATTAGTATTTTTGTCGCGACAGTGTTTTAACAGAGAGTATTTTGCAAAAAACATATAACATAGTTTTACATTTTAAAAGTTTGGCCGCAGCTCTTCTTACGGCTGTGCTGGCTTTTGTTTTTGTTGCCGCCGGTCCATGCAAAGCGGCAGCTCAAAATTCTGGCACACAAAAATATGTAGAGAGTAAAAAGGCTCAAATCAATCAATTGCAAAAAGACATTGCATATCTGGACAGACAAATTGCACAGACTCAGAATAAAAGGAAAAATACGCTGGAAGAACTGGCTCTCATCAGAAAAAAGGTTGATAAGAGAAAACAGCTGCTTGCCCAGCTGGACAAGCAAATTGCTCAGCAAAGCGATGAAATTTACGGCAAGACCATTGAGCTTAATGTGACTCAAAGACACATGGATACGCTTAAGATGTATTACCGCAGAATGATAGTTAAAGCGTATCGCAACAGAGACAGCAGAACATGGTTTATGTACATTCTTGCAAGCAACAGTATTGACCAGGGTTACAGAAGATGGAGCTATCTAAAAGATTATTCCAAAGCACTTAACGACCAGGCTAAAAAGTTGAAAGAAGTTCAGAATAAGATTACGGATGAGAGAAAGAATATAACCCGGATGCAGACGGAAAATATTAAAAATCAGAAAGTTAAGACAGAAGAATATAACAAGTTCAAAACGGAAGAACAGAAGTCTCGGGTTTATGCAAATACGCTGGCAAAGCAGCAAAAGAATTTCAGCGGCCAGCTTCAGCAGAAAAAGAGACAGGCGGCTCAGCTTAACAGAGAAGTTCAGAGGATGATTGCCGCCGCAATTGCAGCAGAGAGAAAGAAAGCTGCAGCGGCAAGCAGCAACGCCTCCTCTACATCAACAAAAAAAGCCTCTTCCAAGAAATCTTCATCATCAGCTTCAAACAACGTTGCGCCAATGGCTTATGCAACCACACCTGAGAGCGCTCAGCTTTCCGGAGAATTTAGAAACAATCGCGGCAGACTACCATGGCCCGTAAAAAGAGGCGTTATTTCCGAGGGTTACGGTGAACACAATGACGCATCCATGAAGGGTATTTCCCTGCCGTTTAATAACGGCATAAATATCTCTGCACCAAAAGGATGTGCTATTTTATCCGTATTTGAGGGAACCGTTAAGCAGATAATTGTAATACCGGGATACAGCCACTGTGTGCTTATCCAGCACGGAGAGTATTTCACCTTCTATTGCAAACTGGGAAGTGTTTCAGTAAGAGTGGGACAGAAAGTATCTACCGGGCAGACAATCGGATATTTGGACTCATCTCTAGAAGGGTCAACGCTTCACTTTGAACTTTGGTCAGGAACCCAAAAACAGAATCCTGAGAACTGGCTTAAGAGATACTAGCAGCGTTAAAATTGCGGCAAAACCGTTAGAACAATCCGTGAAGTTCCGCCCCGACAGCATCAATGACAGAGCTCAAATCCTTTGGCTCATTCTCAAAATCAAGCTTATCCACATCTATGATTAACTTCTTGCCATCCGAGTATTCTGTTATCCAAGCCTCATATAAATCATTAAGGCCCTTCAGATAATCCAAGCGAATTCCCTCTTCATATTCACGTCCCCGCTTTTGGATATTGCCAACAAGATGCTCAATAGAAGAACGCAGATATATCATTAAATCCGGGGGTTTTACAAGAGATATCATTAAAGAGAATAAATCTTTGTAGTTCTCATAATCCCTTGTGCTCATTAAACCCATTTTATGCAAATTGGGAGCAAATACACAAGAATCCTCATATATAGTTCTGTCCTGTATTACATTACCGTTTGAGCGCCTGATATTTACAACCTCTTTAAATCTTTTATTCAAAAAATAAATCTGCAGGTTAAATGACCAGCGCTGCATATCCTTGTAAAAGTCTGCCAAGTAAGGGTTATCGTCCACCGGCTCAAATCTTGGGGTCCAGTTCATGCTCTTTGACAGAAGTCTTGTAAGGGTGGTTTTGCCGCTCCCGATGTTTCCCGCTATTCCAATATGCATACTATAAAAGTTTAAGTAGAAAAACGCCCGCTTTAAATACAGGCGCTACACTCTTACAAAAGTAAGAATATTTCTTGTAATTTTGTCAAATGCTAAATTTAGTACTGGACCCGCTTATACAAAAAGGGAGAAGAAAAAAACTTGTAGAGGAACTGACTGCCTCCAAAATGTTTGGAAGCAGAGTGTTGCGCGCCATCGGCGCAGTACCTCGCCACCTGTTTATAGAGAAGGGGCTGGAAGAATTTGCCTATAAGAATATTCCAATAGAGATTGCCGGCAAGCAGACAATTTCTCAGCCATATACCGTGGCGTTGGAAACGGAGTTGCTGAATGTTAAAAGCGGTGAAAAAATTTTGGAAATAGGTACCGGATGCGGATATCAGACGGCAATCCTGTTTTATATGGGTGCGGTAGTTTATACCATCGAAAGGCAGAAAGAATTGTACCTGCAGGCACAGGAAAATCTATTGAAAATAGATTACACAAAACCGGTTCTGTTTTGGGGAGATGGTTTTAAGGGATTGCCGCAGTTTGCTCCTTATGACGGGATTATTGTCACATGCGGTGCACCTGAAATTCCAAATGACCTGCTTCTACAGTTAAAAATCGGAGGGAAAATTGTAATACCTGTCGGCGACAAAGAACAAGAGATGCTGCTGATTAAAAGAAAAAGCAAAAGCGAATTTGAAAAGCAGTCATACGGTGCCGCAAATTTTGTCCCAATGCTGCACGGGGTAAAAAAGTGAAGTTGCGAAAAAATAGTTCTGAGTCAGGACAAAAACTTTGGGTTTTGAAATTTAAAATATATGATAAAGATTAAGGAGTTTTATTTGAATGAGTTGCGGGAGTGCTGCTACATACTTTCAGATGAGTCAAAAGAGTGTATTATTGTTGACCCCGGCATAAGTTCTCAGAGTGAGAGAGACAGGATTGTAAAGTATATAGATGCAGAAACACTTAAGCCTGTAAAAATTGTATGTACTCACGGGCATTTTGACCATGTAATGGGAAATGCCTTTATTACGGAGAAATACAATATCCCGACATATCTTAACCCAAAGGATATTCCATTGCTGGAAAGAGCTCCGCATGATTGCCTGATGTTTGGCTATCAAATTGAACGGCCGTCGTTGAAGACGGTGGATATTGAAGAGGGAGATGATATTACATTCGGGAATTCCGTTTTAAAGGTAATTGCAACACCCGGGCATACATCGGGAAGCGTATGTATTTTCTCTCCCGAAGATAAATTTGTTTTAACGGGAGACACTCTTTTTGCCGGAAGCTGCGGTAGGACAGATTTGCCTGAGAGTGAAGAAGATGCAATGCCAGGCAGTCTGAATAAAATAGCCGTAGAAATGCCGGCTGACTACACGGTTTATCCGGGGCACGGGCCAAACTCAACTATTAAGGATGAACTTATGCAGAATCCATGCTTAAGGGATAAAGGATTTTAAAATTGTCTCATTTGACGGGAGGTTTTTTTGGATAAAATAGAAATAATAGGAGCTAGCGAGCACAATCTTAAAAATGTAAGCGTTACTATTCCGCGGGGAAAATACGTGGTAATCACGGGTTTATCCGGCAGCGGAAAATCTTCTCTTGCATTTGATACAATATATGCAGAGGGACAGCGTCGTTACATGGAGACTTTATCCGCTTATGCAAGACAGTTTATAGGAATTCTGGAAAAACCTAATGTTGAGAGCATTACCGGCTTAAGTCCCATCATCGCAATAGAACAAAAAACTACCGGAAACAATCCCCGCTCAACCGTAGGCACAATCACGGAAGTGTATGACTTTCTCCGTTTGCTCTATGCAAGAGCCTCATACGCATACTCTCCGGCTACGGGAAAGCAAATGATAAAATATACAAGCGAACAAATTACCCGGCTTATTATAAAAGAATACAACGGTGTAAAATGTTTGCTTCTTGCACCGTTGGTAGTTGGAAGAAAGGGCCACTATAAAGATTTGTTTGACAGTCTGTTGCGCAAGGGATACCAACAGGTTAGAATAGACGGAAAAATCAGAGAAGTTGCAGATGTAAAACCGCTGGACAGATATAAAATTCACTTTATAGATTTGGTTGTTGACAAGCTAATCCCTTCCGAGCCTGACTGTAAAAGAATATATGAATCTGTTAACAACGCACTTGAAAAAGGGAAGGGAACTATCGCGATGTTAAAGATGGAAGATGCGGAGAAAAAAAGCGAGGCGGCGGAATTGGATAAAGATTTAAGGTTTTTCTCTCAGCATCTGATGGATGC
>DAIRSJ010000048.1:0-11463 GCA_036804445.1 Candidatus Egerieousia sp. | reverse complement strand
AGCAATGTTTGGACAGACGGAGGCAAGATGGCTGCGCTATCCTGCCATATCTCCTGACGGACAGAGTATTCTGTTCGGGTACATGGGAAATATTTATAAGGTAAATGTCAGCGGAGGTGTTGCGGCGCCGGTTACAACGGGAAGTAATTATAACTCTCATCCCGTTTGGTCTCACGACGGAAAAACCATAGCCTTTGCCAGTGACAAGTCCGGAAATTTTGATGTTTATACGATGTCTGCAAATGGCGGAGTTCCAATGCGTTTGACTTACAATAGTGCGGCGGATTATCCTCAGGATTTCACTGCAGATAACAAATGTGTTTTGTTCAGCAGTCCCAGGAATGCTCCTGCAAAAAGCGTAAGATTTCCCAGTTCCAGATTGTTCCAGAATATTTACACTGTTCCGGTTGGAGGAGGAAGGCCGATATTGGTTTCTGCCGCCGGAATGGATGTTGCACACTATAATTATGCCGGAACAAAAATAGTTTTTCAGGATAGAAAAGGTTATGAAGATGATTATAGAAAGCACCATGTTTCTCCTGTAACAAGAGATATATGGATCTATAATATTCCCGATAATCAATATACCAAAGTGACAAATTTTAAGGGAGAGGATCTGGTTCCGGTTTTTGCATCGGATGATAATTTCATTTATTATACCAGCGAGCAAGATGGAACTCTTAACGTTTATAAGAGAAATGTATCTTCCGGAACTGAGATGCAAATGACTCATTTTAAGGGATTCCCCGTAAGAGACTTGAGCATTTCCGCAAACGGCACTCTTGCTTTTGTGTGGAAGGGAGATATTTATACAATGCGTGACGGTTCCCAGCCTCAGAAGGTTGCGGTTACCGTTGCGGATGATGCCGGTTATCAGGCATCTGTCGTATTGCCTCTTAACGGAGTTACAGAATTTGAGGTAAGCCCTAACGGAAAGGAAGTTGCATTTATCAATAGAGGTGAGCTTTTTGTCTCCGGAGTAAAAGATGCCCGTACAAAAAGAATTACCAATACTCCATGGCAGGAGAGAATGATTTGCTGGTCTCACAATGGAAAATATCTTTTCTTCTCCGCTGAAAGAGATGGTAAATGGGGCATTTATAAAGTTTCATTAAAGGATACTACTGAAAAATATTTCTATGCCTCGACATTGCTTAATGAAGAGCCTGTTGTTGTAAACGATGATGATAATTTCCAGCCGCTATGTTCTCCCGATAATAAGAAACTGGCTTACGTATGTGAGCGTAACGTGCTTAAAGTCATGGATTTGGCAAGCGGAAAAACTTTAACTGTTTTGCCAGAGGGACATAACCATTCTTATGCGGACGGAGACTGGGGTTTCAAATGGAGCCCGGACAGCAAGTGGCTGCTTGTAGACGATTCTAAGGATAGAATGGCTTCTCGCAATACTGCTCTTGTTAAAGCTGACGGGACAGGTGAAATTAAATATCCGGTCAACAGCGGTTTTGGAGAATTTAATGCAGATTGGGCTCTAAAAGGTGAAATGATGGTTTATCTTTCAACCCGTGCAGGCAATAAATCTTTGGCGGGTTCCGGTGCGGATGAACCTGATGTTTACGGAATATTCTTTGACCAGAAGGCTTATGACAGATATATGTTGAGCAAGGAGGATTATGAATTGCTGCAGGAGAAAGAGAAAGCAGAAAAAGCTGATAAGGCAGGAAAGAAAGATGGAGACAAGGCTGTCGGGAGTAAAAAAGATAAGAAAGCTAAAAAAGACGTGAAAGCCGCAAGCTCTGATTCTACTAAGGTTGAGGATATTAAATTTGACTGGAATAATATAGAAGAGAGAAAGGTAAGGCTTACAAGCAGTGCAAGTTCATTGGAAGGTTATGCGTTTAACAAGGATGCAAGCAAAATTTATTACTTGGCTAATGCGCAGAAGGGAAGTGAATTGTGGGTGACTGACCCAAGAGAAAAAGAGACAAAGGTTCTTGCAAAACTTTCAGGCGGCGCAGGCGGACTTGGGATTAGCGATGATGATGCCACTTTGTTTACCATAAGCGGAGGAAGTTTGATGTCCGTTGATGCAAAGAGCGGAGAGATTAAGCCTATTGCATTAGATGCAAAGATGGAGTTGAACAAAGCGGGTGAGAGAGCATATATTTATGACCATGCATGGGCTCAGGTTGTGAAGAAATTCTATGATCCCAAAATTCACGGAATTGACTGGAAAATGTATCATGACGAGTACGCAAAGTTCTTGCCTTATATTAATAACAACTATGATTTTCAGGCACTTTTGAGCGAATTGCTGGGAGAACTTAATGCCTCTCATACAGGAGGAAGATATTATGCTTCTGCTCCTTCAAATGCAGATCGCACGGCTTCTCTGGGATTCTTATTTGATGAGACTTATAAAGGTCCGGGCATTAAGGTGAGCGCAATTATTCCCGGCGGAATTTCTGACAGGGCGGAGAATAAGGTTAAGGCTGGTGATGTTATAACTGCAATTAACGGAGTTGAAATTAAGGAGGACGAAAACTGGAATAAGTATCTTCTGAATGTTGCTGATGTAAACAGCTTGCTTAAAGTTAAATCCGGCAGCGGAGAATTTGAGCAGAGAATACGTCCCGTAAGTGTGGGCAAAGAGAATTATCTTCTGTACAAGAGGTGGATAAAAACTATGGAGCACATGGTGGATTCTTTGAGCAACGGCAAGGTCGGTTATGTTCACGTTGAGGGAATGGATGATGCAAGCTTCAGAGAAGTTTATGAAAACGCTCTTGGTAAGAATATTGATAAACAGGCTCTTATAGTTGATACTAGATTCAACGGCGGCGGCTGGCTTCATGATGATTTGAATACATTCCTGAGCGGTCACCTTTACATGAGATATGCTCCGCAGGGTAATGTTCTTAAGGACGGCGAACCTATCGGACGCTGGATTAAGCCGAGCATTGTTTTGATGAGCGAGAGCAACTATAGCGATGCATTTATGTTTCCATTTATATATCAGCAGAATAAGACCGGTAAGTTGGTTGGAATGCCGGTAGCCGGAACGGGTACTGCAGTTTGGTGGGAGACACAAATTGATCCTACGATAGTATTTGGAATTCCTATGATTGGTTCTATGGGGACAGACGGTAAAATCACGGAGAATAAACAGGTTAATCCTGATATCCAAGTGGAGCTTCCTTACAAAGACTTCCTTAACGGCAAAGATCCGCAACTGGAAGCTGCCGTAAAAGAAATGCTTAAATAGATTTTAAAATTTTTAATATATGACGCCGTCTTTAATTAAAGACGGCGTCATTGGTTTAAAAAACTATGCACTTGAAGTTTTTTTATTTTTTGTTTTTTGCCGGGGCTGTGCTTTGTTCTGCATCTTTTATTCAAGCACAGGATACTGTGAAAGTATATAGGCTTAAAGATGTGGTGATTACAACGGAACGTTCAAATCCTACAAAGGGGACAATCTCCCCGATTGCTGTTTTTAACAGGGGTAAAATAGAGTCTTCTCCTTTGCAAACAATAGAGGGCGCGCTTAAATCCTCTCCGTCAATTGATTTAAGAGAGAGAGGAAGCATGGGAATGCAGGCAGATATATCGGTTTACGGTGGTACTTCCGATCAAAGTATGGTTATGCTTAACGGCGTTAATTTTACGGATGTAAGAACGGGACACCAGTCGCATTCTCTTCCTGTTGATATTGAGGGTGTTTCCGGAATTGATATTATAAGCGGCATACCCGGTCCGGGCGCCTTTTCCGGTGCTGTAAACATTATGACGGTTCCCGAATATAATAATTATGTTAAGGCAAATTTTTCTGCTGGAGAGCACGGATACCTATACGGAAATCTGTCGGGAGCTATAACAAAGAGCAATGCTAATTTAATGATTATAGGCTCTTTGCGGCATTCCGACGGTTATACTTCTAATACGGATTTTGATAATCAGAACTTGTATGCGCGCATGATGTTCCGCAGTGTAAAAGGGGGAGTCCTTGATATTCAGGCTGGTGCGCAGAACAGATTTTTTGGGGCAAATGATTTTTATTCTTTGGATTATCCGGATCAGGCGGAGCGTACAAGGACCTATCTTGGTTCCGTTAAATGGGATGACAATTTTGGAAAGGATTGGTCTGCAAAGGTAATATTCAGCTACAGAAAGAATTACGACAAGTTTGAACTTTTTAGAGACGGAAAAAATGCAGCTTCATGGTATCAGGGTCCAAACTATCATGATACAGATAATTTTGGTTTTAGCGCAGTCGCAGAACATAAGGGTTGGCTTGGAGGAATAACGGGAGTCGGTTTTGATTATAATTACAACCATATATACAGCAACGTTTTAGGCGAGAACTTAACGTCTTTTAAAAAAATTGCCGGTGTGCCCGGAGGGTATTATACAAAAGGTGCTGACCGCAATGTTACAAATGAGTGGCTGAGACATGTTTATGGTCATGGTCTAATTTCTATTCCATTGTCCTTGAATCTTGTGCAAAGTTCTTACGGAGGAGACTTTATGTGGAGCGGAGGAGTAAATGTGAATTTTTATCCTTTGATAACGGTAAGTTTCTCAGTAACAAGGTCTATGCGGCTTCCAACTTATACAGACCTGTATTACACTACGGCAACTCATGAGGCAAATGCAGACTTAAATCCCGAGAAGGCAACAACTTATAGAATCGCGATGGATTTTATAGGGACTAATTTAAGACTTGCAGAAACCGGCAGTGCGACAGGCGGAAATTATTATGATAATTTTTGGAATCATTTTAATGCCGGATATCTTTTCTATTATAGAGACGGCAGCAATATAATTGACTGGGTGAGAGCTGAGAATGAAACTCTCTGGAAATCTTTGCAGATTGGAAAGGTGAAAGCGCGCGGAACAGAACTTTCCGCAGAGTTTGTTTCATGGAAGTTTATCAAGAGCGTTAAGGCGGGTTATGCTCATATTCACATGAATAAGAAGGCGGAAGGTTATGTCTCTAAAACGGCACTTGATTATTTGAGAGATAAGGTCTCCTTGAGCGGACAATTTGCTCTGTGTAAGAGAATTGAGGCAGATATATTTGCAACGTGGTGTGACAGAGTTGGCGGTTATTATGGTGCAGCCGTAACAACTACAACCGGTACCGGAACCGGTGCTACAGTAACAAAGACATATCCTTATATAGATTACAAAGTATTCTGGAAAGTGGATGCCGCAATTTCCTTTGAACTTGTAAAAAAAGCAGATATGCTTGCGAATATCTATTTAAAGGCGTCCAATCTTTTTAATGAAAGATATTATGATTGCGGCGGCATAAGGATGCCGGGCACTTGGATGTCCGCTGGTATATCAATCACACTGTTTTAAATAAATATCTGACGCCGTCTTTAATTAAAGACGGCGTCATTGTTTTAAAGACAACGTCTTTCTTTTAAGTGTAACTTTGCGCCTTCATGAAAGGTAATAAAAAGATAGCGGCGGGTTCTGCATTAGCGTTTATTGTGCTGATGGGTATTGTGAGTTGTTTTTCTGATATGACTCATGAGGGAGCATCCAGCATTACCGGAGCATTTCTTGCTTTGGCGGGGGCCGATGCGGTTGCAATTGGTTTCATATCAGGACTTGGGGAGTTTGTCGGATATTCACTAAGGTTGCTGACCGGTTATATAACGGATAAGACAAAGCATTATTGGACAATAACAATCATCGGATATATTATTGATATGCTGGCAATTCCCATGCTTGCGCTTGTGCCGCACGGCGGATGGATTCTTGCGTGCGGAATCATGATTGCGGAACGTGCGGGGAAGGCAATTAAAAAACCGGCAAAGGATACGCTTGTCTCTTTTGCGGCAGTAAAGGAGGGAACCGGAAAGAGTTTTGCAATTCAGGAATTTCTTGACCAGATAGGGGCATTTGTAGGGCCGGTTATTTTGTTCATAGTCATGTTGTTGAGGGGACATGCAGGGGCTGCGGACTGCACGTCTGTGCAGGCCGCCGGTAATGCGGCTTCTGCAACTCATTCGGTTATAAACAGTTCCGCATATTTGTTCTCATCATATAAAGTTTGTTTTGCAGTTTTAGGAATCCCCGCCATTATCACAATTGTTTTGTTGCTGTTTGCAAAACGCAAATTTCCGAACCCGGAAAAATTTGAACCTGATACAGAAAAATCCGTCGGGAAAATAAAACTGAGCCGCGGCTTTATATTTTATATTGTTGCAATGTCCTTATCTGCAATGGGTTTTGTGGATTTCAATCTTATTACAATGCATACGGCAAAGAACGGATTGGTCAGCGGAGAAATATTGCCGCTACTCTATGCCCTTGCCATGATGATAGATGCGTTTGCCGCTCTTTTCTTTGGATGGCTTTATGACAAGAGAGGTTTTAAAACTTTAATAGTCTCGACAGTTATTGCCGCCCCGTTTGCAATTCTAACTTTTACCGCAACATCTCAGGCCGCCTTGATTTGCGGAGTGATTTTGTGGGGAATAGGAATGGGAGCACAAGAGTCTGTTGTTAAGAGTGCCGTGGCGGATATGGTGCCTAAAGAGAGACGTTCCACGGGGTTTGGAATTTTCCAAGCGTCATACGGATTATTCTGGTTTTTAGGCAGTTGGCTTATGGGTTGGCTATACGATTGGAATATGACTGCAATGATAATATTTTCCGTAGTCTCCCAACTTGCGGCTATTCCGTTCTTGTGGATGAGCTCGCGTCCACGGTATTACAACTCCTGATTTCCATCCGTTTTTTTAGCAACTCAACGGTTTCCCGGTCCGTGAGCACGCGCGCAAGCCTGATTCCAAAATCTATGGAAAGTCCTGCCCCTATGCCGGTTATTAGATTTCCGTCCTGTTCTACGGGCCGGCCGGTATAGATATAATCTCCCATTTTATCTATTACGGAAGAGTGACATGTAATATGTGATCCCGCAGCTATTTTATTTTTTGCCAATACCGCCGGAGCCCCGCAAATTGCCGCAACCCATTTACCCTCTTTATAGTATTTTTTTATTATTCTCCCGACAGTGTCAGAATCCATAAGATTGGCGTATCCGGGATATCCGCCCGGAAGAACTATCATGTCACCGTCCGATAAAAGATCACTGCAGCAGTTGTTGCCTTCCGTGTCCGTGGAACGGATTGCATTACCGGCTTTCTCGGCAGCTATATCATCCAGTGTCGTATCGGCCTTAATTTGTATATTGTGGGAGCATGTTACCGTAATACTGCCTGATATCGAGACGGTTGTAACGTCAACCTTACAGCGACGCAGTATATCTATCGGCGCCGTAGCTTCAATGGTTTCAAAACCGTCGGCCAAAAGAACGTATACTTTTTTCATACTTTGATTTTAAGATTTTTATTTGTGCTGCCATTTCACAAGATAATATCCGGTTGAAATAGGCACGGACAAATTTATTAACAAAAAGGTTGAAAACAATAAATCCCGATATCGATAAAGGAAATTATTTATGAACAATAGTTCAAAATAATATTATAAATTTGCAACTCAAATACAACGAAAAAACAAGTTTATGTCCCGTCCAAAACAGTGCAGAAAAATAGTTTCTCCCCCGTTGATGCTTGGTTTTAAGCCTTTTGGCATAGTAAGACTGACGAGCGACAGGGTCATTTTGCGTTATGATGAATATGAATCGGTCAGATTGCTGGATTACGAGGGGCTGAGGCAGGAAGATGCCGCCGAAAAAATGAACGTTTCCCGTCCCACTCTTACCCGCATATACGGAAACGCACGTAAGACAATTGCGAAGGCGTTCGTTGAAGGGAAAATGATAATGATAGATGGCGGAAATGTGGATTTCGGGCGTATATGGTATCGTTGCAGAAAATGCAGCAAATTGATCAACGGCATGGGGAATCATACGCCTTGCAGAAATTGCAAGAGTTACGGCAATGAAGAATTGATCCCCATTAATTCACATGACGGGGAATGATCGGGTTTACAGTATTGTCGGATAACAGAAAGCTATGCAATGACTTCCAAACGGAGCACGGGCTTAGCATATATGTTGAAACGGATGAGCATAAAATATTGCTGGACACGGGAGCCTCCTGTAATTTTATAAAAAATGCCGCTCTGCTAAACATAGATCTCGGAGAAGTGGATTACGTGTTTATTTCCCACGGGCACTCGGACCATATAGGCGGATTGCCATATTTTCTGGAATTGAATAAAAAAGCCAAAATCATAATGTCATCCGCCGTACCACGTCAATCCTATTACTCCGGGCGGGACGGACTGCACAACATAAGCGCACATATAGATTTCAATGCCTGTCGCGACAGAATTATTTTTGTAGAAAAAGATATTTCAATCTCTGATCAAATACGGATATATTCCAATCGGTCGTCAAGATATGCGGCCCCCGAGGGCAATAATAATCTTTTCCTGAAACAGAAGAACGGGGATCTTATACCGGATAATTTTAATCATGAATTGATCTGCGTCCTTGGCAATAAGGCTCTTTTTGTTTACACGGGATGTGCACATAAAGGTTTGCAAAATATATTGGAGACGATAAAAATCAATACGTCAATTCCCGTAGGATGGGTGGCAGGAGGCTTTCATCTGCTGCAGTCTGCAAAAGGGACTTTTTACGAATCGGATGAGCGGATAACAGCCATGGGTGAAAATTTGCGTTCTGATTATCCCGATACAAAATTTTTTACGGGACACTGTACCGGAGATAAAGCATTTACCATATTATCTAAGATTCTTGGGGACCACATCGTTCAATTTTATTGCGGATATTCGGAAAAAATAAATGATTAATAAATTAAAAACTGATTAAAAATGAATAAGAAAATTGCTATTCCCATGGAGAATGGGGTATTGTGTGCCCACTTCGGGCATTGTGAATATTTTGCCATCGTAACGGTTGAGAATGACATGGTTGTAAAGTCCATGGAAGAAGTACCTCCGGCACATGAGCCGGGCCTATACCCAAAATGGATTGCCTCTTTTGGTGTAACGGATGTCATAGCGGGAGGCATGGGACAGAAGGCCATAGATTTATTTAACGGGCAAAATATCAATGTTTTTGTAGGCTGTCCAATTGAGGCGGCGGATAAGATTGTAGAGGCCTTTTTAGCAGGTACGCTTTCCCTTAACGCAAATTATTGCGATCATGATACCAGGCCTAAACACGATTGTAAATCGGAACATAATTGCTGAGAGTAATAACATAATAGCTGAGAGTCATAATACAAATGCTGAGAGAATAATATATGGCAAATAAGTATATGGACAGCACATTGCTGGATAGGGCTATAATTTATGCGGTTAAGGCACACGCAAACACAGAACGCAGGGATAAGGGATTTCCCTACATTGTTCATCCTATGGAAGCGATGGCGATAGCGGCTACTATAACCCCTGATCAAGAGGTTCTTTCAGCAGCAGCGCTGCATGATGTTGTTGAAGATACTGATTGTACAATAGAGGAATTGCGCTCTGAGTTTGGAAATAGAATTGCGGATTTGGTGGAATCCGAAAGTGACAAATACGCCGGAAGCGCAAGCGGAAAGGATATCTGGAGAGAGAGCAAACAAGCTGCTATTGAGCGTCTTGCAAAGGCCGATAGAGATTCAAAAATAGTTGCGCTTGGAGACAAACTCTCTAACATGAGAGCTATTGCTCGTGATTTTGATCAGATCGGAAACAAAATTTGGGAGCGCTTTCATGCCCCTGAACCGCAAGACCACGAGTGGCGTTACAGAGGTCTTGCCGCCTCATTGAGTGAACTATCGGATACTGATGCTTATAAGGAGTTTGTAGAATTAATTGACAGAGTCTTTACAAAGGCCTTTCATTCATAAATTCATTGCAATCATAAGTTCATTGCAATTACAAATTTATTGCAATCATAAATAATTGCGCTGCCATTATAAACATAAGAAGGTGGCGCATATTATTATGCCCACAACTACCAGGTCTATAAGACAATATCCCATTATATCTTTTGCATTAAGCTTTGCAATCGCAAGTGCGGGGATAGCCCAAAACGGCTGAATCAAATTTGTCCATGCATCTCCCCATGCAATTGACATTCCGGTAATTGCAGGATTAACTCCAAGAGAGACTCCGGCAGGAATCATAATTGGTCCCTGTATGGCCCACTGTCCTCCGCCGCTTGGAATAAATATGTTAATCAGTCCTGCGCTAAGAAAACTCAGCAGAGGAAAAGTGTGAGTGTTTGCTATTGATATGCAGCCTTTGCTGATTTCTCCGGCAAGTGAAATCCCCCCTGCGGATGTAGCCGTCATGATTCCCATAATTCCCGCATAGAAAGGGAATTGCAAAAGTATTCCGGAGCAGGATGTTGACGCATTCGTTATTGCCTCAACGTATTTGATAGGTGTACCGTGAAAAATTATTCCCAAAAACAGGAAGACCATTATCGCACTATTTAAATCAAATGGTTTTCCGTTTATTACCAGCTTCATGAACAAATATGTAAAGCCCAGAAGAGATGTGACTATCACCAATATTTTGCTGGTATTCAGTCTGTCAGCCGGAGTCTTTTCAATTTTGCAGTCATCAATTATGCTCTCCAGATGTTCTTCCTTTTTCTCTTCCAGCAGGGACGGGTCTATTGCAAATACCTGGTCTCCTTTAGGATGCATCAATGTATTAACAACTGTCAGTGCAACTATCACAATAAAAACGGCAATCAAATTATATGTGGCAAAAATTGTATTCCCGATAGGTATTGCATGCCTGATGTAACCCATTGAGACAGATGTTAACGCATCTCCCTCAGTTGCCATGGCAAGAGGAATAGAACCAGAGATGCCGGCGTGCCAAACAACAAAACCGCTGTAAGCACTGGCTATCAATAATCTATAATCAACATTCTTAACCTGCTTTGCAATCTCTTTTGCAAAAATGACTCCTACTATAAGTCCGAATCCCCAGTTAAGCCAGCATGCAACAGATGCTACAACAGTTACGGTTGCAATTGCCGCTGCCGGAGTTTTTAATCCGGATGCTATTTTTTTTAAACCCCTTTTTATTGCCGGTGCATCCGCAAGCGCTGAACCGCAGACAATTACAAGGGCCATCTGCATTGCAAATTCCAAAAGCGTCCAAACTCCTCCGCCCCAATTTCCAACAACCTCAAGCACTGTTTGATGGGTAACAAACATTGAACATATAAAGGCAACTATCGTGAGGATAATTGCAAAAACAAATGGGTCAGGCAGATAGCGCCTTACAAGTTTTACGGATAAATTAATAACGCCTTTGAACATAATAGAAACGGAACTTAAAAATTCTTATATAAGATTAAATGTATTTTAAATGAGGGGGGCAAAGTTATTAAAAAAAGAGGTTCTAAATTTGCCGGATTAAAACATTGATGAAAATATTAAGATATTTTTAGGGGTGTCCAGATAATCAATGTATTACAACTGCTATTGTTAACAATATGTCAAAATGTCACAATTTCAGCATGGCACAATAATCGTTATT
>DAIRSJ010000047.1:0-11623 GCA_036804445.1 Candidatus Egerieousia sp. | reverse complement strand
TTAAGAAAAAAGTCAGACAAATTGACGAGCAAAATAATTGTACTCTTATAGTGGAAAATGACAAGAATAATTCAATCAAACCGGAATATTATTCCCGGTTTACAATTCAAAAACTTGTAGACGGAGCTTTTAAAACTCTTGATTATGAGTATGATCCAAAGTTTCAAAAATTTCCGGAAACTTTGCATTTGTCTGCAGGGTATTATAGATTGGTGACCGGCAGCAGAAACGGCAACGGAGCGGTGCAAGTGAACGAGAAATATTTTGTTCTTAATAGTTCTGTAAAAACCGTGATTGTCACATTGCCACAAATTAAAGAGGAAGTAAAATCTATGGGTGTTGCGGATTTGCGTTTTATGGGTCTTATGGATTCTGTGAGCGCAAATAAGCCGACCGCTGTTGCCGTTATAGACGGCAATGAGCCAAGCAGACATCTCATTGCTGATTATGAAAAATCCAAAGAGGAGTTTGTAAAATCCGGTATTAAAATGATTTTTATTAAGGTTGATAAAGAGAATGAGGGAGATAAAACAATTAAAGGAAAGTCTGTCGGGAATACACTGTTAGGTACTGCAAACGTAAAATTCATGGGTAATTACCCGATACTTGTTCTTCTTAAGCCGGACGGTACAATTGTTTATCTGAGCCAGGGTTACAAAATTTCTTATCAGGAGGAAATTCTTAAGGTTGCAGGGCAGCTTGCCGCGGAATAGGTGACGGATATAGGGCAAGGCGGCATGCCGCTACTCTTTTATATTTTTGAATCCTTCTCCAAGAATTTCTGAAGACTCAATTACATTGATAAATGCGCGCGGGTCTATTTCCGCAATTTTATAACGTAGTGTTACCATCTCGCGTCTTGTCATTGTTGTATAGATGATATTCCTTTGTTCCCCCTTATACATTCCTATAGCCGGTATTAGCGTTGCGCCCCTTCCCAAATCCTTAATAATGATCTCTTTAATGGGCTCCATCTTTTCCGATACAATCATCATTGTCTTGACAGATGAACCATCTATTATTAGGTCAATTATTTTGCTTTCTATGAAAATGATTATCCATGAGTACATTGGTAACTTCCAGTCTCCAAATGCAATGACGGTAGATAGGGTAATGACACCGTCAACAATAACTACGGCGGTTCCCATGGAGATATGAAAATACTTGTTTACAATCATTGATATAATGTCCGAGCCTCCTGATGTTGCGCGGGATTTGAATACCATGCCAAGTCCGATGCCGTATATTATGCCTCCAAAGATGGCTGCAAGCAGTTGGTTTTTAAAGAGATTCATATTTGATATGCCCGGTTCAATTAAAGAATCGTAGCCGTGAGTATTGTGCAATATCCACATAAACAGGGGGATAAGGAAAGTGCACAACATGGTCTTTACGCCAAATTTTTTGCCGATAACTAGAATGCCAATAATCAATAGGGGAATATCCATGCATAGCGCGGTTGTCTCCGTTCTCCATCCCCAAAGGTGGTGGAATACCATTGCAAGTCCGTATGTTCCTCCGGGTGCAAAACCGTATGGCTCAACAAGAAGCACCGCCCCAAGAGCAAACACAAAACATCCGCCTACAAGCAATCCGTAGGTAACAAAAAAATTCTTGGAGAATAATTTCTCTTTTGTAACAAATGACATATCTGTGTGGGTTTTATAAGTTCCGCAAAGATATAAAATTAAAACATCCGGCGCCGGACTGCTGCAACAGGCATGTTTTTTATTTTCCGGTTTGGATTAATTGCAGGGCCCGGTCAAGAATTGCATCGTTTTCTTTTCCTATAAAATTATCAAATTTACATGCCGGTACTGATTACCTCTACAAAAAAAAGCTCAGCTTTATTTAGCTGAACTTTTTTGTGGAGGTGAGCGGAGTCGAACCGCTGTCCAATCAAACCATCAGGCGGTTTTCTCCGTGCGCAGTTCGGATTTGATTTTTGTATGCAAACTGCTTCCGAACAGGCCATCTGCATCTTATCCTTTAATTCTTAGGGAGTTTTAGAGGAGTCCGCTCCGGCATCTCTCTTTAATGATACCCCATATGCGACGGCATAGAGAAAAAAAAGCGCCGCGGGATACTTGTCGCTCCCGTCCTAGACGGATGCGATTAAGGTAATTAAGCTCGGCCTAATTACGCAGCAAGTCTTAAATTGTTTTCGCCAGTTAATGGCTGAAAGTTGGATATTTACGAGCTACGCTCCCAACGCTCGGCACGCTTGCTGTCCAATTAATTTAATGTCAAAACCAGAACACCCCCAATTGGCAGTGCAAATATAAAAATAAGATGCCAACTCCCGTTATTTGTTGCATCTACCTTATATATTGAAATTTTATAATAGCTTTTATTTCAAATTCTTAAAATTGAGCATTATTTATTAAATTTGTTTAATTTTTTAAGGCTGCGGTCTGACCGCAATATGAACAAATTTATCTACTTGATATGAACATTGGAATAGTCGGAACCGGATATGTCGGACTTGTCTCCGGAACTTGTTTTTCAGAAATGGGTATTAACGTAACCTGCATTGATATTGACAAAAAGAAGATTGACGGATTGAATGGCGGAATAGTCCCAATCTATGAACCGGGCTTGGAAGCCCTTGTAAAAAAGAACGTAGCAGACGGCAGATTGCATTTTACAACGTCGTTGCCAGATTGCATTGCGGATCAGGATGCTGTTTTTATTGCTGTCGGCACCCCTCCGGGAGAAGATGGAAGTGCGGATTTGCATTATGTTCTTGATGTGGCGTCTACGTTTGGAAAGTATATTAAAAAATACACGCTGCTTATTACAAAGAGTACGGTGCCTGTCGGGACCGCCATAAAAGTCAGGGCGGCTGTTGAGAAAGAACTTAAAAAGAGAAAGGCTGACATTCCTTTTGATGTTGCGTCCAACCCCGAATTTCTTAAGGAGGGAGCGGCTATTAAAGATTTTATGTCCCCGGATAGGGTTGTGGTAGGTGTTGAATCTCTTAAGGCTCGTAAGATTATGGAGAAGATTTACAGACCTTTCCAGCTCTCTAACTATAGAATTATCTGGATGGATATCATGTCTGCAGAGATGACAAAATATGCTGCAAACTCTATGCTTGCTACAAGAATCAGTTTTATGAATGAGATAGCAAGGCTGTGTGAGATTACAGGCGCCGATGTTGAAAATGTAAGAGCAGGAATGGCTTCAGATACCAGAATAGGGAATAAATTTTTATTTCCAGGCTGCGGCTACGGCGGCTCATGTTTCCCGAAAGATGTTAAGGCCCTGATAAGAACGGGAGCTGAAAATGGCTATAAAATGCGAGTGATTCAGGCTGTTGAAGATGTTAATGCAGAGCAAAAAAAGATTGTTTTCCAGAAATTGCAGAAAGCATTTAAAAACAAATTGGAGGGGAAAACAATAGCAATGTGGGGCTTGGCATTTAAGCCGGAAACCGATGATATGAGGGAAGCTCCTTCTATAGTGACTGCAAACCTGTTGGTTAAGGCTGGCGCTAAAGTAAAGGTTTATGATCCCATAGCAATGCCTGAGAGTAAAAGAGTTTATCTAAAAGATATTGTCACTTATTGCGATAATATGTTTGATGCGGTTAAAGATGCTGATGCACTGGCTCTTGTAACTGAGTGGAAGGAGTTCAGACTGCCAAATCTGGAGAAAGTTAAAAAGCTGATGAAGGGTAAAATTGTAGTTGATGGAAGAGATATTTTTGTTCCGGATGAGATGCGCGCCGCCGGTTTTGAATATTACGCAATTGGAAGAAAATAAATAGTTTAATTAGAATATAACCAGATTTTTATGAAGAAATTTTTAACTCTCTTTGCATGTGCGGCAATTGTGATTTCCACTGTATCATGCAGTAAATCAGAGAAAAAGTATTTGACCGTTTCCCCGGGAAGTGTAACGGTTTCCTCCGCTGAAACAGATGTTTCCATATCCGTAAGTTCAAATACCAGCTACACTTCTTCTATTGTAGAGGGTGCTGCATGGATTACAAAGATGACCTCATCTTCTTCAACGACAGAGGTATACCACATCTCTGCAGGAATTACGGACGGCGGCAGAACCGGTAAAATCGTGTTTGTCGGCGGCGGTATTTCGGACACGGTAAAGATAACTCAATCACAAAAAGATCTGGTTGAATTGTCAACAGGTGCAACAACGTTGGATTATAAGGGCGGCACTTACATTGTGGTGCTGAGATCCAACCTGTCGGGATATGATTTAAGTATATTAAATACTCCGAGCTGGCTTAGATTCTCCTCAACAAAATCAGTGTCAACTACAAGACTGGATTTGATTATTGATGAGAACCTTACAGGTGCAGACAGAGATGCATCAATTGTTTGCAAGGATAAGAACTCTGCATTGTCTGATACGCTTAGCCTTCAGCAGCAAACTGTTCCGTTCTTAAAACTTTCTACGGCAGGTATTTATGACGGAGAGAATGCAAAAATACAGTATACGCAGTATTCAGACCAATACTCAATGATGACATCCGGAACAAATTATGCGTTCAGGTTGCAGAATGTGTTTAGCGATTCATTCTGTAGTTTTGAAGGTATTCCTTTGGATTTGTCCAATACAACTTCATTTACTTTGACCGTTGCTCAAAATTATGTAACAGGCACATTGGCAGGCACATACACCGTGCAAATTTTAAAGTCTGAGAACGGCAACATCTGGCTGTATAATTCAGATTCCGGTTTAGGTTTCATTATTAAAAAATAACAGGCAATGAGAAAGAAAATTTTATTTTTATGCATATTAACATCATTGATGGTTTGCTGTTTTCCTGCAACTTCCAATGCGGTACCGGCTTATCCGTTTCCTATTACTGTTAAACAGCCGGACGGAACTACAATTACCGTACGCCTTCACGGAGATGAATTCTTGCACTGGACTACTTGCGGCAATAATCTGGTAACCAGGGCTTCCGACGGTTATTATTACTATGCGACATTTAATTCTGCCGGAGTTTCCGTTAAGAGTGCTAAAAAGGTTAGCGGTGCGGTATCATCAAGTTCTGACGGAAGCAACGTTATTCCGCCTGCGTCTGCGGTACAGAATGCCATGAATATGAGAAAGCAGATATATGCAAAGAACTTGGAAATGAATAAGATGACAATCTCTACAAAGTCAGGTCTGCCCACATATACAACATCATCCGCTTCTTCTATAACGCAGGGCACTAAAAAGTTTTTGGTTCTTTTAATTCAATTCACCGATCTGCAATTTGTGGAATCAGATCCTCTTACGGCTTTTGATAATCTTATGAATCAGACAGGGTATTCTGTTAACGGCGCTACGGGTTCTGTAAAGCAATATTATACAGAGAATTCTTCTTCTGCATTCAATCCTGTTTTCACTGTTGTCGGCCCTCTTACGCTCAGTCACGGTTACGCATATTACGGAGAATCCTCAGGCAGCTCTAATGATCTTCGTCCTCAGCAGATGGTTGCGGAGGCTTGTCAACTTGCTGATGCTGCGGGTGTTAATTTTGCCGATTATGATAATGACGGAGATGGAGAAGTTGATAATATTTGTTGTTATTACGCAGGACCAAGTGAGGCGGAAGGAGCTTCTTCAGACCATATCTGGCCACATGCATGGTACCTTAATTCTTATGCCGTACAATTAGACGGTGTTCATGTGAATAGATATGCCTGCAGCAATGAAATTAAAGGAGTATCAGGCAGTACGATGACGGGGATTGGAACATTCTGTCATGAGTTTGGTCATGTGCTTGGCTTGCCGGATTTCTATGATACCAATTATGCTACAGACGGTTATGCTACGGCATTGGGACTTTCTTATTTTTCTCTTATGTCCAGCGGAAATTATCTTAATAATGGTAATACGCCGCCATATCTTACTGCGGTTGAGCGTTCTATGCTAGGATGGATGAACTTAACTACACTTTCCTCTTCCGGTATTTATACTTTGGAACCGGTGCAGAATAATAAGGCTTATACAACTCCCACTACAACAAGCGGAGAATACTATGTTTATGAGAACAGGCAAAATATTGGATGGGACACGTACATTCCGGGACACGGCATGTTTATTTACCATGTTGATAGATCAAGCAATGATGCGGGCGGTGTAACGGCGCTGAGCAGGTGGTCATCAAATGATATTAATGCCTATCCGGCTCATCAATGCTGTGACCTTGTAGAATCTGTCGGAGAATCTGCGATTAATTCAAGCAGCCGGTCTTCTCTTGCTCAGATACCTTTCCCCGGAACTACGGGAAAGACAGAATTTTCAGCTTCCACAACTCCTGCGGCAAAGGATTGGGCGGGAAACTATACCGGATATAATTTGTCTGCAATTTCCGAGTCAGGCAACAATGTTAATTTTACTTTGGCAATGGGACCTACAACTGTTTTAGGGGCAAGAGGTTATAACGCCATGGCAGATGCCAAGAAATCCTATAGCCCGGGTGACACTTTCACGCTTTCATTGATAAAGTCCTCTGTAACACCTTCATCTGTAGTATGGTACTTTGACGGAGAAACCAAGAATGCAGGTGATGAAATAACTTTAACTGCCGGTTCTCATGTAGTTAAAGCCGTACTTACTTATTCGGACGGTGCTGTTGAGACCTTGATTCAAGAGATAGTCGCTAAATAGTTTTATCCCGACAGATATAATAAAAGGCCCGGCCAAATTTTGACCGGGCTTTTAATTTTAATCAACTGTCGGGAATGCAAAGCACACTCCTTTGACATTATGCAAAAGCATTCTCTGCCAGTCCGTCTCCGTTGATTCCCAAACGTTTGAAGTAATCAGGAACCCTCTTTCCCTGCAGGGCGTCAACATAAAGCTTGCCTATGTACTGAGAAAGCATAAAGCCGTGACCTCTCATTCCTACAAACAGACCTAATTTAGGGTCAATGATATAGCGGGGCTCTGTGTAATAGCCGCACCATGTTGCCTGAACGCTCATTCCCTTAAGTTTTGGAATCCAGTCTGTAAAAACTTCAGAAACAATTTCAATAAATTCTTGAGTGTTAACCTTTAAATTTTTACCCTCTTCCGTTGCATTGTTCTCCGGTGAAGCACAGCCAATTATTTGACCCGTGTGTGCAAACTGCTGACCGTAGACGGCGGAGAATCCTTTATAATTTCTTCTGTCAATAAGCATGTCCAGGGAGTCTCCCTCCTTCCCTATAAGAGGAAGCCGCTTTGTTATAAATGCCTGATGTCTTACGGGATACAGATGCGTCTCAATTCCAAGCTGTCTTGCAAATTTTTCCGCACCGGATCCTAATGCGTTTACAAAAACTTCACTCTCATATTTCTGATATTTTCCGTCCGGCATCTTAACAAGAATATGATAAGTTCCTCCGACTTTTCTAACTTCTACAAGTTCAGTGTCTTCATATACAGTGCCTCCATTCTTGATGCCGATCTGTCTTACAAGATCTACCGTACGTCCAGGGGTTGCCTGCCAACAATCCTCTGATATTAAGGCATGTGTGTATATGTTCAGATTTGGGTTAAAGTATTCGGAAATTTCTTTTTGGAAATCTTTCTTCTCCACCATGTATGCCTTTGACCATGCGCGTGATGCGTCAAGGTCATTATAAGTTTTCTCATCATGGGCAAAACTAATGTACCTTGTCATCTTAAAATCTACGTTGCCTTTCTTTTGCAACTCTTTGAAAATTTGAAGATTGCCGTTAGCAATATCTGCAAGAGCAGGTACTGAGAACGCAGGCCTTCCTCCGCCTATACACCTCCATGAACTGCCGGTCTCTTTATTTATCAGTACGGGTTGATATCCCGCCTCCGCAAGATATCGAAACGTTGCGGTTCCGGCCATTCCGCCTCCGGCAACAAAGGCTCCGACTTTAATTGGTTTTGCAGAGGTAAACTTATCTGTCGTGATAATAATATCATTCTTTTTAACATTGCAAAGATTTCCAATCTCTACCAAATTCGCCATCGGGCCGCGAGGTGTGAAATCTCCGGTAACCTCTATGCCATAGCCCTTTAGAACTTGTTTTGCTCTGGGAAGACATCTGCTCCCGCGGCAAACTCCCATCCCGATTCTGGTGATGTGTTTTAGTTCTCTTGCCGTAATACAGGTGCGTCCTTTAAGTGTTTCAAGCAAATCTTTTAGTTTAACGTCCTCGCAGAAACAAACATAAGTATCTGCATTATCTGATTTTGCAGGGGCAAGTTTTAATGGTTCGGGATAATTCTCTTTAGCAATAAATCCTCTTGCTTTTAGCAGTTCTTCATCTTTTGCATTTTTGCGGATTTTACCCCTACCGTCATAAATAGCTGTAGCGGTTATTATTGCAGCATTTGTCTTGTTGGGTTTTTTTATAACCCTGTCCAGAGTTCCTTCTCCAACTTTCTTTCCGTTGTCATCTACCAGAAATACTTTGCTTCCCTCCTTGACGTCAAATTCGACAGGCAGGAATATCTGTTTTTTTGCAAGGCGATATCCGAAAATTGCAAGTCCGGGACATTGCGTTACGCACTCCATGCAGCCGATGCATTTGTCATAATCTATTGCGGGGACGCTTGATGTTGAGCTCTTTGTAATGGCGCCCTGTTTGCAGGAGAACGAGCACGGATTGCATGCAAAACCGTAAAGACAGTCTGCAATAACAAAACCTTTATCCGCCATTCTTTTTGCAGAAGGTTTATTTGGCTCCGACAGAACTTTAATAGGATGCTGCTGAGAATCAATATATTCTTTGGAAACAGATAAGTAATCATCATAATTAAATCTTGTTCCAATGTCCTCCATAATTTCATAAGCACATTGTTTACCCCTTAAAACAGCAGAGGTTCCTTCTCCAATTCTTACCGCATCCCCGACTCCGCGACATGCACGTCCGAATACTTCATTTCCCTTTCTGAGAAGCTGATTGTCCGGTAACAATCCGGTGCAGATATTTATGCAATCTATGCCGTCAATTCTCTTTTCCGTTCCCGCAATAGGTTTGAAGTTTTTGCACTCAGCTATGATTGCCCCAGTAATTCCCGTCATATCCTTATTAGGTATTGCCTCCAGAATTACGTGAGATGTCATAACAGGTATGCCGAGTCTGCGTACTCTGTTTGCCTGAACCGGGAATCCTCCTTCATGATCCATTCCCTCAATTATGGCCTTTACATGAGCACCGGCCTGAATGGCCTGATATGAAGTTAGATACCCAATATTTCCCGCCCCGACCGTCAGTATGTTTTTGCCTAGAAGAGTGAACTCCGTGTTCATCATCTTTTGAACTACGGCCGCTGTATAAACGCCCGGAAGATCATCATTCTTAAATGCGGGCATAAACGGAAGAGCACCCGCGGCAACAACAAGTTGGTCCGCATCTACATAAGATACCTCTTGAGTCTCTATGTTCTTTATAGCCAGTCTTTTGCCCTGCAGTATATCCCATACTACCGCGTTAAGCATTATGCCGTCATTTGACTCTCCGGCTAATGTTTTTGCAATGTCAAAACCTCTCATGCCGCCGAATTTTTTCTCCTTTTCAAAGAAGAAAAACTGGTGAGTCTGCATTTTGAACTGACCTCCGATTTTTGAGTTGTTGTCTATAACAAGATTGTCAACTCCGGCTTTGTTCAACTCCTCTCTAACTGCCAGACCTGCAGGACCCGCACCAATTATCGCGACAGTTGTTTTGTAGATTTTTTTCTGTTTTGCCGCCTGTCTCTCATCGCTTTGCGCAAGCTTAAACATATCTCCGTTCGCAGGCTTGGAATTGGCATCACCGATCCTCTCAACTTTTTTAACGCCGTCAACTTTTGTTATGCATATTCTGCGTACGTGACCGTCTACCAGCATCTCGCATGCTCCGCATTTTCCGATTCCGCATTCAAGCGTTCTATTTCTCTCTTTAAGACTGTGATTATGAACCGGATATCCGGCTTGATGAAGAGCTGCGGCAATTGTATGCCCCTTAATTCCCTTAATGTTATGCCCCTCAAATAAAAATTCTACGGGCTCCCCTTTTGGAAGATCCAAAATAGGGTGTGACGTTATTTTGTACATGATAAAATCTGTTATTTTTTAAAGACCTAATTATCAATTTGAGGCTTCATCAATCAAATACAGAATAGACTTAAATGTAATTTTTCCGTGATTTGACAATCCAATTTCACATGTTCTGCTTGTTGCGTAACCTTCCTTGCAATCAGCTACTTGTGCCTGCAGATTCCTTAATCCGTTCTCATTAAGTTCTGGCAGCATAAAGCCTTTATCTCCGGCAAATCCGCAGCAATTTTCATCTACAATAATAACTCTTCTTGCGCATGCTTTGGCAATATCATAAAGCATATTGTCAACTCCCATCTTTTTGGCAGTGCAAACGGCAAAAACGGCAACACTCTTATTTAATTTCCTGACCCTCAATTTCGGGATCAAAAATTTTCTGCTAAATTCTACAGGCTCATATACCCTTAGTTCTCTGCCAAAATTTTCTTTCATTGTGTATGTGCATGGAGACATATCGCATAGAATAGGGTATTTGCCGTTCTCTGAGGCAATTGCAAGTTCTCTTTTAAGGTTGTCGCTTAAAAAAGTTCCCGCTTTTACATATCCTTTACTGGAAAAGGCCATGCCGCAGCAAAGATGTTTTAGGTTTGCAGGATACACAACTTCATATCCCGCTTTCTCAACTAATTTCTCAGTAATTTGAGTAAGAGTAAGTGCATCTCTGTAATCCTTGGAATTTCCCATAGTTCTGGTGATGCAAGATGGAAAATATACAACTTTGCCATTTTTTGCCTTATGAGTTTGAAGTGTATTTGTATTCTCAGTTTCCTGATATTCAGGAAGTTTGGACTTGGCAATTTTTCCGCCGCCCTCGGGATAGTATTGATTCCATGCAGGAATAAGACCTCCTGTTACTGCTCTTGCAAACCAGGCCAAAGCGCCAAACACTTTCTTGCCAAATAATATTCTCATCCAATAGGCAAAGTTCCATCCCGCCCTGGTCAGCCATACTATATTGTTCATGTGCCTGGCTATGTTAACGGCTTTTTCTTCAGCTTTTTCAGAATGGGATTCATGACGCAGCTCTTTTGTAAGTTTCCCCGTATCAACATTCACCGGACATGCTATTGCGCACAAGCTGTCTGTTGCACATGAGCCCGGACCCCAGAATGCATATCTCTTTTGCATTTCTGCCAGAACTGCGGACTGTGTACCGGCCTTCTCCAGCCTTTTCATTTCTCTGTATCCGCTGACTCTTTGTCTCGGCGATAGCGTATAACCCTCTGCCACACAAGTCCTTTCACAGAAACCGCACTCCATGCACTTATCAATTGTTTCAGAAACAGCAGGACACGGTTTTAAATTTTTAATGTGCGCCTGCGCATCTGAATTTAGAATTACTCCGGGGTTAAGGATTCCCTTAGGGTCAAACAAATTTTTTACTTGTTTCATTAAAGCGTATGCCTGCTCTCCCCATTCTTTCTCAACAAACGGTGCCATATTTCTTCCCGTGCCATGTTCCGCTTTTAAAGAACCGTCATATTTGGAGACCACCATTGTGGTGATGTCATCCATAAATCCGGCGTATTTGTCAACTTCTTCTTGCGTGTTAAATGCTTGATTGAACATGAAATGCAGATTCCCGGCAAGTGC
>DAIRSJ010000046.1:10253-11949 GCA_036804445.1 Candidatus Egerieousia sp. | reverse complement strand
AGTTTGCTGCCGGCAAATAATTTTGATTCAAACGTATCATAAATTTGCTCGGACGGAGAATCCAGATAAGTTATAATTTCATCATAAACAACCGTTTTCTCCTTCTTAAGTTCATCTGTCGGGAACTTGGAAGAAAACGCTATCTCAAATAAAAGTGAAATTGCCTTCTTTATATCCTGCTTTAGAACAGTAGAATACAATACTATTCTCTCTTTTGTGGTAAATGCGTTAAGCTCGCCTCCAACCTTTTCCAATGTGCTATTAATCTCTATGGATTTTTTATGCGCCGTGCCCTTAAACAGCATATGTTCCGTAAGATGCGCAAGTCCGTTATATTTTTCCTCTTCATTGCGTGTTCCAAATTTAGTGCTCAGCGCACAGTATGCAACCGGCGATGTCGTTTTTTTAAATGCAAAAAGCAGTTTTTCTTTGTTCATGATATGGTTCCTAAATAGCCGTCCAAAACGGTCAGCAAAATTAGAAAATATTCTTACTTTTGCAGTATATGGAAAAGTTTATTGTTTCTGCAAGAAAATACCGTCCGGCCACATTCTCTACATTGATTGGCCAAGATAGTATAGCTACTACGCTTAAGAATTCTATCAAGCGCGGGCAACTTGCTCACGCATACCTGTTTTGCGGCCCCAGGGGAGTGGGAAAAACAACAACCGCAAGAATATTTGCAAAGACCATAAACTGCATGAATCCCGGCCCCGGTATGGAACCTTGCGGAGAGTGTGAATCTTGCAAGTCTTTTGACGAGGGACGCTCCTATTGCATTCATGAACTGGATGCCGCGTCAAACAACTCTGTTGATGATATCCGTTCCCTTACGGAAAAAGTAATGATTCCTCCTCAAATTGGAAAATACAGCGTTTACATCATAGATGAGGTTCACATGCTCTCCACTGCTGCGTTCAATGCATTTCTTAAAACATTGGAAGAGCCGCCTGCGCACGCAATTTTCATTTTGGCTACAACGGAAAAACAAAAAATTATTCCGACAATCTTAAGCCGCTGCCAAGTCTTTGATTTCAACAGAATTTCCATTCCGGATATTGTGAAAAATCTAAAGGAAATAGCTGTAAAAGAGCAGGTCACAATAAATGATGAGTCCCTTCATGTCATAGCCCAAAAAGCGGACGGAGCAATGAGGGACGCATTGACTTTGTTTGACCAGGTTGTTGCGTTCTGCGGAAATGAAGTGAAATATGAGGAGGTCATTAAGAATCTGAATGTTCTTGACTATGACTATTATTTCCGCCTGACAGACCTTGCTCTTAACGGAGATTTTGCAAACTCTCTTGTACTATTTGATGATGTTTTGCGCAAAGGATTCAACGCATTATATTTTGTCGGAGGTCTGGGCAATCACCTGCGTAACTTATTGGTTTGCAAGGAGAGTGCATCCGCAAAACTTTTGGAAGTTTCTCCGACGCTGGAGAAAAAATATATTGAGCAGGCACAGAAATGTCCGCTGAAATTCTTGTTCAACGCGCTTGCCTCAACTGAAAAATGTGAAGGCGAGTTTAACCGCAGCGGCAATCAGCGGTTGCTGGTTGAGTTTATGCTTGTACGCATCAGCCAGATTACCGGTGCTAAACCTGCTGCTGAACAACCAGTTGCTCAACCAGTTACTCAACCAATTGCTCAACCAGTTGCTCAACCAATTGCTCAACCAGTTTCGGCGCCCGCT
>DAIRSJ010000046.1:0-10153 GCA_036804445.1 Candidatus Egerieousia sp. | reverse complement strand
GCCGAAACAGATGGCATAAGCATTGCATCACTAATGGCAAAAGCCAAACAGGAAGACACCGCGGCAAAAGCGCCTGAAAAGCCGCTTGACTTTATGGGACCGTCTGAGCAAGAAAGAGTTACAATAGAGAGAGTTAAAGAAGTGTGGGAAAAACTGGCAGCAGAATACTCCACAAAATATCCTACACTGATAAGATTTGCAGCAACAATAAAAAAGACCGTCCCGGTGCTGGAAGAAGATAATATCACAATAGATTTTCTTGTAGGCAACAGCAGCCAAAAAATATGGATAGAGAAAAATGCCGGCAGGCAAATGGCGGAATTCCTTAGGAAAAATTTGAAGAATGACAAAGTTCATCTTGCCGTAAAAATAAAGACACAAGAACAGATTGAAAAAAAGCTGTATATGCCTGAAGAACAGGAATCTTACCTTGAAAAGAAAAATTCCGAGGTTGGAGAGTTAAAGAACGATCTGGGACTTGAATTGAAATAATATTATGCGTTTACGTTGTACAAATCTTATAAAAAAATACGGGCTTAGGACCGTTGTCAAGAATGCCTCTTTTGATGTCCAGCAGGGAGAAATTGTCGGACTTCTTGGTCCAAACGGGGCGGGTAAGACTACAAGTTTTTATATGATTACCGGTTTGATAAAACCAAACGGAGGTAAAATTTTCCTTGATAATGAAGATATTACAACTCTTCCAATGTACAAAAGAGCGCAGAAAGGAATAGGATATCTGGCACAGGAGGCGTCTGTTTTTAGAAAACTGAGCGTAGAGAATAATATAAGATCAGTTATGGAACTCTCTGATTTATCCAAAGATGAGCAGAATCAAAGAGTTGAGCAGTTGATTAAAGAGTTCTCCTTGGAAAAAGTCCGCAAAGAGTATGGAATTCAGTTGAGCGGGGGAGAAAGGAGAAGATGTGAAATTGCCAGAGCTCTGGCAATAGACCCAAAATTCATTTTGCTTGATGAGCCGTTTGCAGGAGTTGACCCCATTGCCGTTGAAGACATTCAGCACATTATTTCCGCACTTAAAACAAAAAACATAGGCATTATTATCACAGACCATAATGTCTATGAGACACTTGCAATTACGGACAGAGCATATCTTCTTTATGAAGGAAGTATTCTGTACAGCGGCACTCCGGAGGAACTTGCAAGCAATCCTGATGCGCGCCGCAAATATCTTGGCACCAACTTTGACCTTAGAAAAGCTGTCCTTCATGATAAAAAAGACGAAGACGGAAATCCTATTCCCGACACCGGAAACGAGGGCCGTTATGATTCACCTAAAAAAGAGACGCCAAAGAACGCGGATGCAGAGGCCGATATTGGTCAAAACAAGAAATACAACACAGATAATTATTATGACTCAACCTTTTCAAATAAGGCAGAAAAGCTTGAAAAAGAGTAATTAATACACAAACGTATAAAAACCGGGCGGGTGAATCCGTCCGGTTTTTTTTGTCCCTTTTTACCCATCAAGACAAAACATGTTCAAAAGTGATAGAGAAATTGTGGATAATTTTGGAAATAAGTGTAAAAAAGTGGAAAATTTTTCGTTACTTTTGCAATGTTGATTTTTCAATCAAGAAAACAGAAGCAGATGGTAAAATTTATTGGCGAATTTGAGGTTAAGCTGGATGACAAGGGAAGACTTGTTGTTCCGTCTGCTTTTAAGAGTGCCATGACTAAAGACCTGCTAAAGCAGGAAGCCATAGAAGCTGCTGCAATTGGCAGAAAAATAAATACTTCTGATGACAAGGAGATTGAACTTTCTTTTGTAGTTAAAAAAGATCTGTTTGCAAATTGTCTGGACATGTACCCGTATGACGAATGGGAAAAAGAATCCGAGCAGGTAAAAAACAAACTTAATTTTTTTAACGAGGAACACGCAAAGTTCTGGCGCGAGTACATGAAAGGCAGAGCATCCGTTACAGCTGACTCCAAATTCGGAAGGATAATGATTCCAAAGAATATTCTCTCCAGCATAGGAATAAAAAAAGAGGTTGTCTTTACCGGTAACGACCACAAGATTGAGATTTGGGCAAAAGAGAAGTACGGCAATGACCAGATGTCCCATTCAGACTTCATAAAGCTGACAGAGAAGATTCTAGGTTGAGGATTATTAAAAACCTAAAAATATGCCTGCTTACCACAAACCAGTTATGCTGAGCGAAAGCGTTTCTGCGCTCAACATTGATTCAAAGAAAAACGGAGTTTTTGTTGATGCCACTCTTGGCGGCGGCGGCCACACAAAAGAGATTCTGCGGCAGTTGGGGTCAAAAGGAATGTTGATTGCCTTTGACAAAGATTCAGATGCAATAGCAAATGCCCCAAAAGACAAAAGGGTAATTCCTATCCACAACAATTTCAGGTTTGTGGAGAACTTTGTCAAATACCTTGGAATCAATAAGGTAGACGGGATTCTTGCAGATCTTGGAGTATCTTCTCATCAATTTGATACTCCCGACAGAGGGTTTTCCTATAGGTTTGACTCCCCTCTTGATATGAGGATGAACAAGCTGGCAAAGCACAATGCGGAATGGGTTGTAAATAATTACAAGCAGGAAAATTTGGAGAAAATCTTCCGCGAGTACGGAGAACTGGAGAATGCAAGAAAAATATCTGAATTGATTTGCACGGCCCGCACCGGATGCAAGATTATGACAACGGGAGATTTATGTAAGATTCTTGTCCGCCTGTACAATCAGAAAACAGAGAAGAAATTTTTAGGCAAAGTATTCCAAGCTCTTAGAATTGAGGTGAATATGGAGATGCGCGCATTGGAAGATTTTCTTGCCGGAGCAATGCAGGTTTTAAATCCCGGCGGCAGACTTTCAGTTATCACCTATCATTCTTTGGAAGACAGGGCGGTAAAAAATTTTATAAGAGCATACAAGGATAACGGTGTTTTTGAGAACGTTACAAAGAAGCCTCTTACGCCTTCAGATGAAGAGCAAGGTGAAAACGCCAGAAGCCGCAGCGCAAAATTGAGAATAGCGGAGAAGATATAATCTGTCGAGATAGATATTAAAAAAAGAAGAGGGCACAATGGCTTCAAACTTTAACATAAGAAGAGATTTGCTGGGAGGGCAGTTCCTGTCTAAGAAAAAGATGGCCGGACAGTGGCTGTTCATACTTTACATCTTCTTTTTGATTTTAATATACATAACTGTAAATCTGGGTATTGAAAGCACGCAGATGGCTCAGAGCAAGAACCAGAGAGAGCTAAAAAATTTGAAGGCAGATTACACAAGCAAGGCTGCAAAACTGCAGTACCAGAGCAAAAGAGGAGAGATAGAACAAAGATTGCTGGACGTAGGTTCAACTTTAAAAAGTCCGGATAAACCGGCATACAGAATTAAGGAAGAGTAGAGTTAATGGAGAGAAATGACTTAATATTCAAAAGAATAGCATCGCTTTATCAGCTATTCATTCTGGTGGCGCTCTGCGTCATTGGAAGAATTGTCTATCTCCAGTTTATCAACCCTACTGACGTTAAGGACACAGATATTTCATACAGAGATGAAGTTATTGAAGCGGTAAGAGGAGACATTCTTGCAGAGGACGGAAGACCGCTTGCAACCAGCGTTCCCTATTACAAAATCAGAATAGATTGTACGGTTGCCGGTCCGGATACTCTAAAAAAATACATAGACGGCTTAAGCAAGAATCTTGCTGATTTCTACGGAGATAGGACTGCAAAACAATATAAGGCGTACATACTTGACGGCAGAAGAAAAGGAAAGAGATATCTGGCTTTAGGGAACAGACTTGTTGATTATTCGGAGCTGGGCCAGATTAAAAAATTCCCTCTTTTCAACAAAGGGGCAAACAGAGGCGGAATCATTGTTGAGGAAAAATATAAGAGAAATAATCCTTACGGGCGTCTGGCTTACAGAACAATCGGATTCATCAACACGGAAGGTACCGGAGTTGGCATAGAGGGAACATGGGATTACTATCTTAAGGGAACTCCGGGACATCAAATTGTTCAAAGAATGCTTGGAGGAGAGTGGATTCCGGTTAATACAAACCAAAATATTCCTCCTCAAGACGGATATAATATTAGAACAACTATCAATGTAGATATTCAGGAAGCTGTTGAAAATGCTCTTAGAAAACAGCTGGAGAAGGGCGGCAACGTTGACGGGGCAACGGCAATTGTCATGGAAACAAAAACCGGGGCAATAAGGGCGATTGCAAATATGAAGAATGACGGCAAAGGCGGATTTGATGAATCATATAATTATGCAATCGGAGAGGCGAGTGAACCCGGTTCCGTGCTAAAGCTGGTGACGCTTGTTTCTCTTTTGGAGGACGGATACGTAACTCTGGATACTCCCGTTGATGCCGGCAATGGTCATTTCACTTACGGCGGTCATGTTTTTTCTGACAGCCACGGAGGACTTGGAATGATAAACGTGCTCAAGGCATTTGAACATTCATCCAATGTTTGCTTTGCAAAAATGGCCGTGCAGTTTTATCAAAATAATCCTAAAAAATTTGTGGACAGAATTCAGAGCATGAAACTGGGAGAGAGATTTCACCTTGATATTCAGGGAGAAGCGGCAGCCACAATTTATTCTCCGAACGATGCAATGTGGTCTGCATCAACATTAGCCTCTATGGGATTTGGATACGGAATGTTGATCACTCCTCTTCACACTTTAACATTTTATAATGCCGTTGCAAATGACGGAAAAATGATGAAGCCTTACTTTATAGAAGATTGTGAAAAAGACGGAGAGATTGTAAAGCAATTCAAGCCTCAGGAAATCAGCGGTTCCATCTGCTCAAAAGAGACTGCACGCACTGCAAAGATTGCTTTAAGGGGAGTTGTGACTGAAGGAACCGGCAGAATGCTGAATAACCCGAATTATGAGATAAGCGGTAAAACAGGCACAGCCAGAAGAGCTTACGGAGGCAAACAGGGTTATGAGAAAAACGGAATGAGAAGATATCAGGCAACTTTCTGCGGATTTTTCCCCTCTTCAGATCCTATTTACACGGCTATCGTAATTTTATATTCTGGCGATACTCCCGGTAACTTTTACGGAGCGTCACAGGCGGGTCCGGTATTTAAACAAATTGCAGATTTCATCTACGCAAATTCTCCCGAGTGGAATAAAGTGTTGGACGGAAAATTTGTTGCTCAAAGCGGAAGGCATCCAAGCATTGCAAAAGGAAGAGCGTCCGCCAGCAAGATTGCAGTTGAAAGTTTGCCCATGGCAAATAAAAACGTATTGCTTGGTAAGTTAGAGGCACATAAATGGGTTAATTTTAAGGCAGACAGTTCATCCGTTTTCCCTGTCAGTTTCCCAATTTATAAAGATTCTCTTGTGGATGTGACGGATATGGGATTGAAGGATGCGGTCTTTGTTTTGGAAAATCAGGGATACAAAGTAAAATTTTCCGGTAGCGGAAGGATTGTAGCACAAAGTCCGGCATCCGGAACACATGCTCCAAAAAACACTATTATTAATTTACAATTAACCAACAATGAAACTAGGTGATTTATTAAACGGCGTTAAGGTAATAAGAGAGTTTCTTGGACAAGAGGAACTTTCTCAGAGTACCGCAGCATGCAGTGTTGCAAACGCAGTCAACGTTAGCAAGGTGACGGCAGATTCCAGAACATGCAAGCGCGGTCACCTGTTTATTGCAGTTAAAGGCGCAGACGCGGACGGACACAGATATATTGGCAAGGCAATAGATGCCGGTGCACAATATGTTGTATGTGAGAATATTCCGGAAGATGAAGAGATCGCAGTCAAGGCGGGAAAAAGAGAGGATATCACTTACATAGTTGTAGAAAACGGCAGAGAGGCTGAAGCAAAAATTGCCGCCAACTATTATGATAACCCTTCGCATGCACTTAAACTTGTGGGAGTTACCGGGACAAACGGAAAAACTTCAATTGCCACTCTTCTGTACAACATGTTTACAACTCTCGGATATAAGTGCGGACTTATCTCCACTATTGCAAACTACATAGGGCAGGAAAAGTTCCCTACCATTAACACAACTCCCGGTCCCATACAGTTGAATGCACTTATAGATCAAATGGTTGCAAAGGGATGCAAATATTGCTTCATGGAGGTCAGCTCCCATGCAATTGACCAGGGAAGAATTGCAGAGTTAAAATATTGCGGCGGAATTTTTACAAACATCACTCATGACCATTTGGATTACCACAAAACATTTGAGAACTATCGCAACTGCAAAAAAAGATTCTTTGACAACCTTCCTTCGGATGCCTTTGCTCTGACAAATATTGACGACCGCAACGGAGAATATATGATACAAAACACTAAAGCTCAGGTACATACATACTCTTGCGGAAATGTGGCGGATTTTAAAACAAGGATTTTGGAGCAGAGCATAGAAGGCATGCAACTGAATATTAACGGAACAGATGTCTGGTGCAATTTTATTGGAGTTTACAATGCAGAAAATCTTACGGCCGTTTACGGAACGGCAATGCTTCTTGGCGCTCCGCATGATGAAGTTATAAAAATCATGAGTACCCTTCACTCCGTAGCCGGACGTTTAGAGTACTTCAAAGGAAAAGATAATGTGATTGCAGCCGTTGATTATGCACACACTCCGGATGCGCTGGAAAATGTGCTTAAAACCCTGCAAGCCCTTAAGCCTAAGGGAGATTTAATTTGCGTATTTGGATGCGGCGGAGACCGTGACAAAACCAAGAGACCGGAGATGGGAGCAATTGCCGGCAAGTACGCAACAAAAATTTTTGTGACAAGCGACAACCCCCGCAGTGAAGATCCGATGATGATTATTCAAGATATCAAAGCGGGAATGGATAATGATGCAAGAGAAAAGGCTGATTTTATTCCCGACAGACTTGAGGCAATCCGCAGCGCAGTCTTGACGGCACAGCCGAATTCTTTGATTTTGATTGCAGGAAAAGGACATGAGGATTATCAAATCATCTGCGGAGTTAAGCATCACATGGATGACAGGGAGACCGTTCAAATGGCATTCAAAGAGAGAGAAAATTTAAGTTGAAACTGTCGGGATTAAGAAAATTTAAAAAGTATGATATATCATTTGTTTCAGTGGCTTCAGGCGCAGGGAATTGATTTTCCGGGCGTTAACCTTGTAAGGTTCATCACCTTTAGGGCGCTTGTGGCAACTATGACCTCTTTAATAGTAGCACTCTGGATTGGCCCGGCAATAATCCGCCGCCTGCAGAAAAAACAGATTGGCGAGACTATCAGAAACCTTGGTCTTGAAGGACAGCTTGCAAAGAAGGGAACCCCTACCATGGGTGGCACAATAGTTCTTCTTTCCATTCTTGTTCCGGCTCTGCTGTTTGGAGACTTGACAAACGTCTATGTTATACTTTTAATACTCACGACGGTTTGGCTCGGACTTATCGGATTTCTTGATGATTCAATAAAAGTATTTAAGAAAGATAAAGAGGGGCTTAAAGGCAAATATAAAGTTTACGGACAGGTCTCTTTAGGTTTGATAGTGGGAATCATATTATGCTTTAGCAATAAGGTGGTTATAAGGCAGCATGTATCTGCAAACGAGCCGGGTGCAAAACCGGTTGTAGTACAGGAGGCCGGAAAGACAAACACATTTTACTATAAGGATGTAAAGAGTACAACCACTACTATTCCATTTGTAAAACACAATGAATTCAAATATTCATGGCTTGCACCGGGACACGGAAAAGTAAAGGAGGTCATGACAAATATTGTCTATATACTCATAGTAATATTTATCATAACAGCCGTTTCCAACGGAACAAATTTGACGGACGGCATGGACGGGCTTGCCACGGGAATATCTGCAATTGTCGGAACAACACTTGGAATTCTTGCGTATGTATCCGGTAATGCAATATACTCTAACTATCTGGGTATAATGTATATACCTAATGCAGGGGAAGTGGTGATTTTCATTGCAGGCTTTATTGGAGCGTTAATAGGATTTTTATGGTTTAATGCCTACCCTGCTCAAGTATTTATGGGTGACACCGGATCTCTTGCAATTGGAGGAATTATTGGGGTTGCGTCTTTATTGATTAGAAAAGAGCTGCTGATTCCTGTTTTCTGCGGAATTTTCTTTGTTGAAAGCCTGAGCGTAATAATGCAGACAACATATTTTAAATATACAAAAAGAAAATACGGAACAGGAGTAAGATTGTTCAGAATGAGCCCGTTACACCATCACTATCAGAAGGAGAATCCTGACGCGGTTTTTCAATATCCTCACCATATTTATCCGGAGGCTAAAATTACAGTAAGATTTTGGATTGTGGCAATATTGCTTTGCGCCATTTCCATAATCACTTTAAAAATAAGATAGACACAACATTATAAATATATAACTGTCGAGATTTAAAAAATTATCAATATGGCAAAACAAAGACTTGTAGTACTTGGAGGAGGAGAAAGCGGAATCGGCTCTGCTGTTTTGGGCAAAGTAAAAGGACTGGATGTGTTCTTGTCTGACAGCGGCCAAATTAAGCCCGACTTCAAAAAGACTTTGGAACAATTTGATATTCCGTTTGAAGAGTGCGGCCACACTAAATCCGCCATACTCAATGCAGATGAGGTTGTTAAGAGTCCCGGTATTCCGGAAGATAACCCGCTTGTGCTTTTGATTAAAGAGAACAGAATCCCTATCATTTCCGAGATAGAATTTGCGGGACGATATGATACCGCAAAGAAAATTTGCATAACGGGAAGCAACGGAAAAACAACAACAACTTCCTTAATTTATTACATGCTGAAAAATGCGGGGCTGAATGTAGGACTTGCCGGTAACATTGGTAAAAGCTATGCATATCAGGTAGCCACGGAAAAATTTGATTACTACGTAATTGAACTTAGCAGTTTCCAGTTGGACGGCATGTATAAATTCAAGGCCGACATTGCTATTTTAATGAACATCACTCCTGACCATCTGGACAGATATGAATTCCAGATGCAAAATTATGTCAACGCAAAATTCAGAATTACGCAGAACCTTACAAAGAAAGAGTGCTTTGTATTTTGCGCAGATGACCCTATTACTGCAAAGGAACTTGATAAAATAGTTCTTACCGCAAAAAAACTTCCTTTCACTCAAAAAGAGAAAGTGGAGCAGGGCGCATTCATAGATGAAGATAAGTTGTATGTAAGATACGAGGATGATGAATATTCTATGTACATGAAGGAGCTGGCTTTGCCGGGCAAGCACAATTTGTATAATCAAATGGCAGCCGCAATTGCCGCAAAAGTTGTAGATATTGACAATAAAGTAATAAGAGAATCTTTGATGTCATTCCAGGGTGTCGAGCATCGTTTGGAAAAAGTTCTCACTGTTAAAAGCGTTCTGTATGTCAATGATTCAAAGGCTACTAACGTAGATGCCGCATGGTATGCTCTGGACAGTATGACAACTCCGGTAGTATGGATTGCCGGAGGAAAAGATAAGGGCAATGATTATTCTCAGCTTTACGAGTTAGTTAAGAATAAAGTCAGGGTATTAATCTGCATGGGTCTTCATAATGAGAAACTACATCAATGCTTTGCAGATAAAGTTGATAAAATAATTGACGTTACTTCTGCAAAAGATGCAGTGGCCGTTGCATATAAATACGCAAAGCCGGGGGACACTGTTCTTCTCTCTCCATGCTGCGCAAGTTTTGACTTGTTTAAGAACTACGAGGACCGCGGAGAGCAATTTAAACAGGCAGTTAAAGAGTTATAAATTAAGATTATACGATGCTGGGATTCAACATAGATAAGACGCAGGAAGACGTGATGAACAGGCTTCACGGAGACAAGGTAATATGGGTTATCATATTGTTCCTGTCACTGATTTCCATTGCCTTGATCTACTCTTCCAGCAGCTCCCTTGCATTCAAGGAGCACACTACAAATTTCTCTTTCCTGATTAAACAGTTGAAATTTGTTGCGCTTGGAATTGTTGCGCTTTATATATGCTACAAAATTCCTTTGAGATGGTACCGCTATCTTGCAACCCCTGCACTGATAGTCAGTATCTTGCTTCTGGCTCTTGTGCCTGTGATTGGACAGGAACTTAACGGTGCAAAGAGATGGCTGAATTTTGGCGGAGTTACTTTCCAGCCTACGGAACTTGCAAAAATCACGGTTGTGCT
>DAIRSJ010000045.1:0-12014 GCA_036804445.1 Candidatus Egerieousia sp. | reverse complement strand
CCGCTAATTGTCACATTTCTGGTCTTCCCCCTAAATTCCTCAGGATAAGTGATTTTGCTGTCCGAATTCAGCCATACTCTGGAACTGTCGGGAAGCACAATAAATCCTTTAACTCCACGCTCCGTGTACAATGTATGCATCGTGGTTTTATGAGAAAATACGGAAACAGCTGAGCCCGAACTTATTAATTTGTCTGAAGAAAACAGTTTGCCGGAATTAAAAAATCCGCCGTTCCCGTGAGATGCATATCCGGCAAAAAAGAACACCGCCGCAACTGCCGCAGCTACAGAAAAATAAGTTGCATACCTGATAATCTTTGAGCGCTTTGCGGCACCGCTGTCTACGGCAACTTTATCCGCAACAGATTGTTCGGCTGAAGAAATTGCGGTATACAATGCTTTCTCTCTTGCAAAATACTTCTTATTAGCAGAAGACTCATTAACCCAGCTTATTATAGAGTCTATCTCCTTCTCGGAAGCTTCTCCCTTAAAAAATTTTATCAGCACATACTTCTTCATATACCTTACCCGCTTTTAATTTAAACGCATACAACTTGTTTACAAAAAACAACCTAATCTATATAGTCCTTCAGCAGCCTCTTCATTATCAACAGGGCAGCAGTAATTCTTGCCTCTATGGTGCTCTCTCCGACTCCCTCAATACCGGCAATTTCTCTATTTTTAAGTCCTTTGAATCTGCTCATAAAAAAGGTCCTGCGCACTTTAGGTTTCATCATTGTCATACCCTTGCTTATGATGGACTCCACATCCACTTCATAAAGTCTTGAAAAACCGGAACTTTCCAGAGCCGAGTAGTTTAACAAATCTGTTTTCTCTTTGATGGAAGAATCTGAATATTTGTTTGCGTTTAGCCTTTTCCTTAAGGTATTGAGGCAGGAGTTCTTAGTCGATTCAAACAGATAAGCGGCGGCGCGCTCCATGTCAACATCCTCCATCTTATTCCAGAATGCAGTAAAAACGTCATGCGCAACATTCTGTGCCTCAGAGATATCCCCAAGATAGCTGCGGGCAAAAAAAGTCACCCTCTGCAAATTTGCAGAGTAGATTTTCTCAAAGAGAGCCTTTTTGTCAATGTCTGTGTCCACAACGCAGGGTCGCTCTACGGGAGCGCTAAGCCCGGGGACAAAGATACTACTATTATAATTGCTCATTTTAATTAAGACACTCAAAACCTCATATACCATAATTTTTTAAGCAAGAATCTGCAGGGATCCTGAAAAAGTTTTTTTTAGGGGTAAGACAAGTCTGCGTGTCTTATATGTACAAGCAACCTAACAAAAAAAACATGTGTAAGAAACTATTTTTAAGATTCGGGCAGACTATTGTCTTAGTTTTAGCCTTTCTTCTTATTACCACTGCTTTCGGTTTTGCACAAAGCGGAGTCAATATAGAAGTCAAGGGCGCGCCGTTAAAAACGGTGATGGAAAGTATTTCTAAACAAAGCAGTTACAGGTTTGTTTATACTAATGAATTAAACGTGGACTCTTATAGAGTTACGGTTACTTCAAAGAATGAACCGGCCACTGCATTATTTGACAAAATTTTTAAACCGCTTAACATTAATTACCGTATTAAGGGAAGTCAGGTAGTTCTTGGCATCACCTCGGCTGCGGCAGAGACAACTCAAGAAAATCAGCAGAGAAAAAACCTCATTTCGGTAAAGGGAACCGTTAAAGATGCGGCAACCGGTGAGGCGATTCCCTATGCATCGGTATTCGTAAAAGGAACAACCCTTGGAGCTTACACGGCTGACGATGGTTCCTATAATATTTCCAAAGTCCCTGCAAACGGAACTCTTACATTTAATTACGTAGGGTATAAGACACAGGAAATTTCCGTGAATTCCCGCGCAATTATAAATATCCGGCTTGCGTCGGAGGCTGTAAATCTGGACGATGTGCTTGTGGTTGCATACGGTACTGCAAAAAAGGAATCTTTCACAGGTTCTGCAGAAGTCGTCAAATCGGACAAACTGCAGAAGAGAACGGTTTCCAACGTGACAAAGGCACTTGACGGAATGGTGACCGGTGTTCAGTCAACATCGGGAAGCGGTCAGCCGGGAGCCGGAGCGTCCATAATAATCAGAGGATTTGGCTCTATCAATGCTGCAAGAGATCCTCTTTATGTAGTTGACGGAATTCCTTATGACGGCAACATCAACTCCATAAACCCCTCTGACATAGAGTCTATGACTATTCTCAAGGATGCATCAGCAGGAGCCCTTTATGGTTCCAGAGGTGCAAACGGAGTTGTAATGATTACCACCAAAAAAGGTACAAACGGAGATCTTTCAGTTGAATTCAAAGGCTCATGGGGCGTTTCTTCACGCGCCATTCCAATGCACTCAACATTAAATGCTTACGGCTACGTAGAGAGCATATATAATTCATACCGCGGAGAGCAAATCCGCAACGGAGTATCTCCTGCCGATGCAGGTCAGGCAGCTATTGCCGAGATGGTGTCCGGCTCAACCAAAATCTTTGGCACAAACGCAATGTACAATCCGTTTGACTGCAATGCAACAGAAATCATTGACCTTAGCACAGGAAAAGTAAAGTCCGGCGCAAAACTAAAATGGAATGAGAGCTGGATGGATGCCGTGACTCAGGATAATCCTCTGCGACAGGACTATGTACTGACTCTGTCGGGAGGCAGCGATAAAACAAAATACATGTTCTCACTGGGCTACCTGGATGAGAAAGGAATGGTTGTCACCACAGATTTCAACAGATACTCAGGCAGAGCAAACATAGATTCTCAAGTTAAAGATTGGTTGAAGACGGGAATTAACATGAACGTTGCAAAGTCCAATGCGGTAACAACTTCCCTTGGTTCAGGCGACGGCTCATCATCCACCTCATCTTCCAATGTGTTCCATGCCTCATTCCTGATGGCCCCTATTTATCCCGTATATGAGAAAGATGCAAGCGGCCAAACAATTTATGAAAACGGCAGCGCAGTTTATGATTACGGTGTTAGCCGTCCTTCCGGAGCAAGTCCAAACTGGAGCAGCATCGGAGCACTGTACAATGACCGTTATCGTTTTGGAGTTGAGAGTGTTAGCGGCAGAACCTACATAGATTTGGGCGGGTTGAAAGAGGGTCCGCTAAAAGGATTCAAGTTCACAACCACATTCGGATTTGATTACAAAAACAGCAGGTATGATTACTATTATAATCCATATACCGGAAATGCGGTTGAAACCAAAGGTAAAATTGAAGTTGATACTTATAAAACTTTCAGCTACACATTCAACCAGCTGCTGAATTACAACCGCACTTTTGGAGAGAAACATAATTTGGATGTTCTGGTTGGACATGAGTATTACTCCTATAAGAACAACTACTTTGGCGGCAGCAAGACGGGTCTTCCTTTTGGAGGAATGTATGAGTTATCGGCCGCTTCAACTCTTTATTCTTTAGATGGTTATGAGGATAATTACGGGATCGAGTCAGTTCTGTCCAGATTAAACTACAACTACGATAACAAATATTATTTCTCCGCCAGCTACAGAAGAGATGCCTCTTCCAGATTTGAGAAAAGCAGGAGATGGGGAGATTTTTGGAGCACAGGTGCAAGCTGGAGAATTTCAGAAGAGAAATTCATGAAAGAGATCAGGTGGATTAACAACTTGACGGCCAAGATTTCATACGGAGTACAGGGAAATGACAATATCGGAACTTACTACGCATGGCAGTCCTTCTATAGTTTGAACTTCCCCAACGGAGCATTGTCCGGTGCTCTCATTTCATCATTGGAAAATAAGGACCTAAAGTGGGAGAAAAACGGAAACCTGAATATTGGATTAGAGGGTAAGTTCCTGGATAACAGAATACAGGCATCGGCAGAATGGTACAGCAGAAAGACCACGGATATGTTGATGGACTACCCTATGGCAACATCACTCGGCTTCTCTTCTTTCAATAAAAACGTTGGAAGCATGCGCAACAGAGGATTTGAATTTGCAATTACCGGAACAGTAAAACGTACCGATAATTTGGAATGGAATGTAACTCTGCAGGCATCCACAATAAACAATAAAATTCTGGGACTTGCTGATAAAGACGAGATTATAAGCGGCAACTATATTACAAAAACAGGCGAAATGCTTAACTCATTCTATGTATCAAAGTCTGCAGGCGTTGATCCGTCAACAGGAGATAAACTTTATTGGGTTTGGGATACGGATGCAAGCGGCAACAAGGGAAAAGAGTATATATCAAACAGTTACAGCAAAGCGGTTTCTTGCCGCCACATTGCCGGCAGCAGAATACCACAGGTATACGGCTCTATCTCAAGTGATTTCAGATACAAGAATTTTGATGCATCCGTCATGACAACTTACTCAAAAGGAGGAAAAATTTATGACGGTGTTTATCAGGCAATCATGTACCCTTCTTATTCCGGCGTAACGGCAGCCTCCAACAGAGCCAAGGCATGGAAGAATCCGGGCGATATCACAGACATTCCAAGAATTGACATTGCGGGAAATTATGCAACTACGGATGATGACTTGTTTGACGCATCCTACTTTGCAATTAAGAACATTACGGTTGGCTACACGCTGCCTAAAAAATGGACGGACAAAGCTCGCATGTCTTCTGTAAGACTTTCATTAACAGCAGATAATCTTTGGGTATTCACGGCCCTTAAGGGTATGGATCCTCAGACCAATTTCACCGGCAGCACGGGTTACACCTACAGTGCCGCAAGGACAATTTCATTTGGTCTTGATATCAAATTCTAATTAGGAGGATATGAATATGAAAAATATAATTAAAAAAATATCTGTAGTTTTAATCACGACAGTTCTTGTTGCCGCAGGCGGTTGTTCCAGCCAACTGGATACCGTTCCGACAAACCAGGCAACGGGAACAACTCTTTTTGAAAACGTTACTAACGCTCAGACAGCTCTTGACGGAGTTTACAGAGCTCTTTATACATGGCAGCTTGCAGGCGGATGGATCGGAGAGAACGGCGGCATCATGGCCTACAATCTTGTAGGTTGTCTGATGGGTGAAGACCAAATTCAACATGAAGCCGGTCCGGGTTGGTTTACAGATGATTACAAACTAAATGTATACGGAGACTATACCTCCGTGAAAGGCCGCTCATACAACGTATGGTACTACTTCTACTATATAATTGCTAATGTAAATTACATAATCGCAGAAGAAAATACACTAACCGGAGATGCAGCCGCCGTGAAAGATTTGATGGGACAGGCTTACGCATTGCGCGCACTCTCTTATTGGTATCTTACTCAATATTTCTGCCAGCACTCAACAACAGCACCGGGTGTTCCCGTCTATACGGAACCAACCACTGCAACATCAGAAGGAAAGGCTAGAGGAACTGTCGCTGAGGATTATGCACAAATGACTTCAGATGCCGCAAAGGCAGTTGAATTACTTAAAGCGGGAGGGCTGAGCCAAGTTAATAAATCTCATATAGACCTTGCCGTTGCTTACGGTATTCAGGCAAGAATAGCTCTTCTGACCGCAGACTATACTGCTGCATACACGGCCGCAACAAATGCATTGAGCGCACACGGAAGCGGCGTTGCAGATTGGGCTGATGTAAAGGTTATTAATGACGCATCAAAGAGCAACGTTATGTGGGGACTGCTGATTGAGACATCCCAAAACATGATGGACCAATGGGCTAATTTCATTTATTTCATGGACGCGGATGTAACTGAATCTTACGCTTCCAGAGCAAGGCAGTGCATTGACTACGGTTTATGGAAACTGATTCCTTCTACCGATTCCAGACTTGCATGGTGGAACGGCGCAATTGCAAATGAAGAAGAGGGTAATTCCAAAGTAAGCTATTGCCAGCAGAAATTTAAATTCTTAAACTCCGCAGCAGGTACCGGAGATTTTATTCTAATGAGGACGGAGGAGATGGTGCTGATTGCAGCAGAAGCGGCATGCCAAAAATCCGATTTTGCAAATGCCAAGACATATCTGGAAATGCTTGAATCCAAGAGAGATCCTGATTATGCAACAAGACTTGCAAGCCTGGATCCTTCAAAGACTTATCAGACAGATACAAAACTTTCTCCGGTATCTTATATGGATGAAGTTTTGTTCCAGAGAAGAGTTGAGTTATGGAGCGAGCTTCCAAGAATCTTTGATTTGCAGAGACTCGGACTGGGGTACACAAGAGACTATACCGGTTCCAACCAGACACAGAAAGTTATCGGAAAGAATACGGGCGCAGGCTCCAAGTATTTCATACTGCCTATACCTCAGGCGGAAATTGACGGAAACGCCAACATTAATTCATCAGATCAAAATCCTGAGCCGTAACGGTTTGCAGATGATAAATAATGTGAACTTTTTAAAATGAAATTATTTATGAAAAAAATATTTTTAATATTATTTGCAATTGCGACAGGTATATTTTTCACCTCCTGCAAGAGCATTGACGGAACAGTTTACAACCCTAAGACCGTAAGTGCGTCTTTTCCGTCATCAATAATTCAGGTTAATATGCTGCCTTCCGACGGAAATAAGTTTCAAGTTCCTCTGTGGAGAGGAAATACAAGCGGCACGGCTTCTGTGGCGGTTACGATTGATGACCCGTCGGGAGCTTTCACACCATCTTCCAAATCATTTGATTTTGCTGATGGAGAGTCCGTTGCATACATTACATTTTCTTACGCAGATCTAAATAATTTTACCGGAGCCGCAAACAATATTACAATCACATTGGACAATGACTCTGACGTTTCAGTCTCCGGAATTTCCGCAACACAGGTTCAGGCAAAGAGAAAGCTGACTATGAAGTTGATAGGAACGGGCACGTATCACAGCGACTGGCCGGAAGAGGATTGGGCGCAGCCGGTATATGAAGCGGAAGAGGCTCATTACTATGAACTTCCGGACTGCTTCTACAATGACGGATATTCGGCTGCAAAAGGCTATACAATTTGCTTCTCCATAAGCAAAGGAAAAGTTATATGGCCGGATGAGCAGAATACGGGAGTTTACAGTAGCGGAAGAACCAGCAAAATGTACCTGACAGTAGGAAACGCAAAACTTACGGGACGCATAGTTGAAGCAACCGTAGATTATCATTTTCCGAGTGCCGAAAACACAGCCAAGAGATGGTATGAGGGTGGCTCTGCCGCATCTCCTGCGTATCCGGAAAGATTCACATTCCCTGATAATTACACAATACCAACAGATTAATTATATTTATATAATGACGCCGTCTTTAATTAAAGACGGCGTCCAAGTTTTAAAGACAATTTTATTTTTTTAAAATCTTTATTATTCTGTACCTGCTGTCGTGAAAAAGGGAAGCGAGTTGACCCGCGGTGCATTTAGTTGTTTTGTGAAGGTATCGCGCAAATTCACGTATTTGTTCAAGTGTTAAGCTACTAAATGTTTCTATGTTGTATTTTGTTTTTAGATATGCAGTGGCCGTTTCCATAAGTTCAGCATATGTAATGCGCTTTTGAGCAAAAATATCGCACTCGTTATCATCATCATGAAATGTGGTAACATACGACATGAATTCTTCTAGGTTATTATATCGGTGGTCGCATATTGAAGTGTCAACAGAAATAACATAGGGAAGATACAAACTGTCGAGATCTTCATAATTAAAATGGAATTTGGCAGAGCTCCACCCATATACAAGCGGATCTGAACAAATTCCAGCTGACACCGGGTTATTCAGAATGTACGCACACTTATCAATCATGTGATCTTCAGTGTATTGCGGAGCACTTAAAAAAGGAGTGCCAAACAATTTTTCTGACAATTTGTATTTTTTGTTGTGCCAGCGGCTGTACTCCCTAAGGAAAACAGTCATCAATTTTGTCAGGCACTCTGTCTGAAGCATTAAATGACAATGATTTGTCATAATGCAAAACTCATAAAGTGTTGAATTATTCTCATATAAAGCTATTTGCAAAAATTTTAAAAGCGTAGTTTTGTCCTCATCGTCATAAAATACTGCAAACTTTGCATTGCCGCGGAATGCTACATGCATAACTCCCTCCTGAACCCGTTTTCCCCTTTTCATGTTTTTTTTACAAATAAATAGCGATAACCAAACAATTCCAACACATTTGATATAATTAGCAAAATTGTTTCTTAAAAAATGACGCCGTCTTTAATTAAAGACGGCGTCACATTTAAAGTTCCTAAAACTGGAAGTAGATGAAAGGCTGAATCTGGCTGCTCTTGGTTTGGATTACGATGTAGATGATAACAATCATTACAAATGCCTTGAACCAGAGCGGAGTGACGGTGAAGCGGGCCTGAAGTTTGTCGGTCAGGTTATCCGGTACGTAATGCAAAGCGTAGCCTAACAGTATGAGTGCCAAAACTTTCCAGTAGCCTGCAATAAGTTGCGGCAGGATTGCGGCGTGGAAGGCGGTGAAGATGCGGCCAAGGATTGTGAAGGCAGTATTCATGTCATGTGCGCGGAAGAATATCCAGCAGAAGCATACAAAGTTGAATGTCAGGAAAATATTGATAAAACGTCTTAAGCGGCTGACCGGCTGTATATTGCCGCTGTATGTTTGTATTGTTGTGTCATTCTGTACCGAAGCTCTTACAGTCAGGTGCTTCCCGTCGCGACCCATAATACTTTTCCAAACCTTATTGACGGCAAGCGCTACACCATGCATGCTGCCCCACAGTATAAAATTCCATGAAGCACCGTGCCATAAACCACATAAGAACATGGTTACCAACAGATTAATGTATTGTCTTATTTTTCCTTTGCGGTTGCCGCCAAGAGAAATGTAAACATAATCGCGCATCCATGTTGACAAAGAAATGTGCCATCTATGCCAGAAATCCGTGACTGATACTGATTTATACGGATTGTTGAAGTTTATGTTAAAGTGGAATCCCAGCAGCAGCGCAATACCTATTGCCATGTCCGAGTATCCGGAAAAATCACAGTAAATTTGAAGCGCGTAACCGTATGTCGCAAGCAGATTCTCAACGCCGGAAAATAGTGTGGGCGAGTCAAATACGCGGTCCACAAAGTTGATGCTGATGTAGTCCGAAATGACCGCTTTTTTGAACAATCCGCCTGCAATCAGGAACAGTGCAGCGCCAATCATTTTGTCCGTAACAACCGGCTTTTTACGTATTTGCGGAATAAAATCTTTTGCCCTCACGATAGGTCCCGCAACCAGCTGCGGAAAGAAAGAGACATAAAACGCATAGTCAAGCAGGTTGTGCAGCGGCTTAATCTCTCCTCTGTAAATATCTATGGTATAGCTTAATGACTGGAATGTAAAGAATGATATCCCGACAGGCAAGAATATGTCTTTTGGCTGAAAATTGCCTCCAATCAAATTGGAAAAAATCTCTCCAAAAAAGTTGGTGTATTTAAAATATGTCAGCAGTCCAAGATTTATGCAGATGCTGAGTGTAACAAGCAGGGTCCTGTAAATACGTTTGTGCCCAATTTGTTCCATTGCATAACCGATGCAAAAATCTGACGTTGTAACCAATGCAAGAAGCCAGAAGTAAAGTCCGCTGGATTTGTAATAAAAATAATAAGAGAACAGCACCACAAAAATCAGCCTTCCGGTCTGCTGTTTGCGGAGCAAATAATAGATGACGATAAATGCCGCAAACAACCACAAAAACAGCCCGCTGCTGAAAATTAGCGGTGCCTGTGCGCTGTAAGTCAGCACATCTTTCAACTTTGATATATCTATACTACTCAACATTTCTTCAAACTTGTCATCTAATATGAAATTGTCATATCAAAATACAACACAGTTATATCTAAAATAACGCTGTCATACCCGATAAGACATTGTCACTTATTGTACTCTTTTATTAACGCGCAATACAGCAATTGTCCCTGGAGCGTGTAACCTTCCGGCAGGAAGTGGACGTGGTCCGCCCGCATCAGGCCTGCGGAAGTCCAGTTGCGGCAAGCGCTTTCACGGCCGCCGGATACGGCGTATAAGTCCCAGTAGGCTAAGTTGTTGTCTTTTGCGTATTTTACTATTGTTGCGGCGCACGGGGCATTGAAGGGATTCTCTGAATACGTTGTGCGAGTGCGCGTTACTGTCTTGTACCGACGGCTTTTTCTACCGTGTTTTGAGTGTCTGCCGTTGCTGACAGGCACCCTTATTTTGTAGCTTGTCCGGTGCGCTTTGTAGCATCCGGCCGGAGTTGTAAACAACAGCGGCGTTCCGGGGAATGCCTCATTAAGAGCCTTTACCAAAGCGTCAATTTGTTTATAATGCTCATCCGCATTGTAATATCTGCCATAGCTCTCATTAGTGCCAAAGGACAAAATTATCAAATCGGGCTTGTGATGTTTTGCAATTATATCACCGTGAAAAATCTGATTATCAGACTTATTGTCGCCGACAGATTTGTCTTCAATTCCGTTATCTTTTATTTCAAACGGACTGCCTCCCGATTGTGAAAGCAACGGATTGTCCTCCGGTTCAGGAGTATAAGTACATATTTGCTGCATGGTGCGGGAATTAAGATAAGAACCGCAAGTAGCACCGTTAATTCCATAATCTTTGTAAACTATTGAACCAAAGCATTCTGCAAGCATATCTCTGACGGTGCGGGGATAGACATGCCCGCGTATATGACTGTCCCCGATATGAAGAACGCGCAGAGTGTCTTTGGGTTCAGACGTATAGCGGCTGATTTCCAACATATTGTTAGACAGTTGAGCCTTTCTGATTTTACGCAATTTTTCAAAGACCGTGACAAGCGAATTGCTCTCATCATGCAGAACATTTTCTCCCATCCCTCTGAATGTCTTTGGAATATCTACAATCGGCACTACAACTTTAAGTTCATCCTTTTTAGTTAAAATTCCGGCGGAAACGGCATTCGCGTATATCCTTACGCTTATGCAAACAAGTGCAGCACAGACTATTACAAGTCCTGTCGTGAGTAAAATGTGTTTGTACCTTTGCATAAATTTTATTTTTTTGCGGGTTGAATTTTTCTACTTCCCTTCCATCAATGCGTTGAAAAGTTTTTTAGCTATCATTTTGCCTCCGCGATAGTTTATGTGAGTGTAGTCCAAATTTGCCAAAGGCGGCTTGTTTTCAACCATTTTAACCATGCTGCCTTCTCCTCCCATTGCCTGGAAAGTATTCCAAAAAGCTATGCCGGATTTTTTTGCCATAATGTTCTGAGTATCCAGCAACAGCTTGATTCCCGGCATTGTACGTATAGAACCGTCTTCCATCCTGTGCCCTCTGTCGCTGACGCCAAGAAGTAAAATTGACGTATTGGGAAAACATTTTTTCAGATAGCTTATTGTTTTTAAGAATCCGGATTCGTACCATACATAATTTTTTGACCCCGGACTTGCCACGTTCAATCCGAATTCCAAAATGATTAAGTCATAATGTCTTACGGAGTTGAAAGATGCCAGCGTTCTGTATGGAACGGCATGAATTCTTGTACCGGAACTTCCTCTCAAAGAGAAATTATCTACCGTTACCCCTTTGCCTCCGTCCATTGAAACACCGTAAAAAACAGATTTATTTGCCTGATTTACAATCCATTTTACGCTTCCGATGCGGCCGTCAACATGCAATGTTTGCATGGCGCCCGATGCCGCAACATTAAAGAATTGCTCGGTTGCATTATTGATCTTTGCCGATATCTTTGCTCCGTATTGGCTTGTAAAATAGATTGTTGAACGGCTGCACGTATCCAGATGAGATGCAAACCTTTTCTGACCTTTTAGAAATACGTAGGCTCCATTTTCCGGTTCTGCGTAATGTCCTGAAATTCCCAGTTTTGTACGGTCATAACCCTTGATATCCATTGCCGAGTGGTCTGTGAAACCGTCAGATTTTTGCTTGACAGTTGGACGCGGCGCATCCGAAAGTGCATTAATATTTACAAATCCGACTCCGCATCCGCCGTACTTCTTCTGGAACATTTCTCTTAGATTAACTGTCAGAATATCAGCCTCTATGAATGAATCTCCAAAGACCGCAATCCGGACAGGTCTGCT
>DAIRSJ010000044.1:0-12207 GCA_036804445.1 Candidatus Egerieousia sp. | reverse complement strand
CCGGGAATGAACGCAGCCATTAGATCTGTAGTCAGATCTGCCATTTACAACAATATTCAACCTGTCGGGATTTACAGGGGTTATTATGGTCTTGTTAACAGACAGTTTGTGACAATGCAATCTCACTCTGTTTCAAAAATTATTTCCCAAGGCGGTACTATTTTAAAATCCAGTAGATTACCTGAATTTGACAAAAGAGAATACAGAGACATTGCTATAAAAAATTTAAGGGAAGCATCCATTGATGCGCTGGTGGTTATTGGCGGAGACGGTTCTTTCAGAGGAGCGCACCTGCTTGCAACGGAAAATAACTTTCCGATTGTAGGTCTTCCCGGAACCATTGATAATGACATATTCGGAACCGATTTTACAATTGGCTTTGACACTGCAATTAATACGGCAGTAGAGGCTATAGACAAAATCAGAGATACGGCGGATTCTCACAATCTTGTTTTCTTTGTGGAAGTTATGGGCAGGGATGCCGGTTTTATTGGACTTTATACGGCCATTGCTACAGGCGCTGAAGCCACTATAATTCCGGAAGTTCACACAGATATAGATAGCCTTTGTGATTATCTTCTCAAAGAAAGAAGAAAGAACAAAACCAGCGGAATAGTCATTGTTGCTGAGGGTTCCGACCAAGGAAGCGCAACTGAAATTGCCGCAAAGGTAAAAGCCAAAATACCTGATTATGAGACGCGTGTAACAACACTTGGACATATCCAAAGAGGAGGTTCTCCAACTTGCAATGACAGAGTTCTGGCCAGCACTCTGGGCAATGCCTCAATAAACGCTTTGATATCAGGCATTTCAGATGTTATGGTTGGACAGGTAAACGGTCTGGTTGCATATACTCCGTTTGCCAAAGCGTGTGCAAAACACAACCCGATAAATCAAAAATGGATTGAGATTGCACACATTCTATCATTGTAACTGACAGCTTCTTGCAGGAAAATTATTCCAAATTTTTACGGACGCCGTCAAGAAAAATTTTCATTTTGACGGCGTCTTTTTCTTTCACAATTTCCTGCAAGAGAGAGAGTTTGTTTTGTATTCCAGACAGCTGTCTGGAGGTTAGCGGGTTAAACAATATTTCTGTAAGCAGGTAGTCATCTTCTGACAAGAGACCGTGAGCAATCGCAAGATGTTTTTTAAAAGTTGTACCCGGTACATCCTGGTGCTTCATGACGGATCCGAAGACCAGCGTACTTGCAAAAGGTACTGAAAGAGAATAAGATACCACCTCATCATGCTCCTCAAAAGTATACTCTCTTACATTAAGACCCAAGGAATTGAACAGCTCCCGGAAAAATCTTAGCCCTGCCTTATCCGTACCTCTATTCTTTGCAAAACCGCGGACACCGGAACTGCTTTGCTTTTTAAAATCCCCCTTTTGCGCACCCGGTTCATTAATAATAATTGCATTCTCCTGCTGCAAATTGCCCAGGTTGGCAAAGGTTGGACCAAACATGGGATGCACTGATATATAACGAAATCCGCTCTCCTCATAAAATTTTTTTAATCGCGTTTTAACAGAAGCAATATCTGAAATTACGCAATTATCAGGTAGGAACGTCATAACTTTTTTGAATGCCTGTATAGTGCAGTTAAGTGTAACACAATTAATTACAAGATTAGGTTTAAAAGCCTTAACCTCTTTATAATCCGTAAAGCGCAGCACATTGTACATAAAGCGCAATTTTCTAACATCTGTGTCAAGAACTGCAACCTTATGGTTAAAACTCAGCAAATCACAGAAGAACGAGCCCATTTTGCCGGCTCCCAGAATCAAAATCTTCATCTTATAATATGTTACTCACTTCTTTTTTGAGGCAATCTTTTTTATATCCCGGGCTTTTTTCTCCACCCGGCTCGTCATTATCTTCATCTGAACATCCACAGACTCGCGATGGATACTCTCCATAATTCCTGCAACAAAATCTTTGTTCAATTCTAAAGACTCCGCAAGTTTTTCCCTGTCCTTCATTATGTCTCCATAACGCTTTGTTTGCAGAACAGGCATATTGTGTTCTTTCTTATAAGTTCCTATTTCTTTGGATATTGCCATTCTTTTGGCAAGAAGTTCTACAAGTTTACCGTCTATCTCATCTATGCGTCCTCTTAAAACATTGATGTTTTCCGTTGTCTGTACATTGTCTCTCATGACAAGCATTTTTAACGTGTAGTCCAAAACATCGGGAGTCAGCTGCTGGGCTGCGTCACTCAAGGCAACATCGGGATTACAATGTGATTCAATTATTAACCCGTCATAATTCAAATCCAACGCCTGCTGGGAAAGCGGAGCTATAAGTTCACGCTTGCCGCCCATGTGGCTTGGATCACAAATCATTGTTGCATTCGGATATCTGCGCTTCATTTCAATCGGTATGTGCCACAGCGGAACATTGCGATAGATTTTTTTATCATAAGAGCTGAAGCCTCTGTGTATCAATCCAATATTTTTTACTCCCGCATTGTAGATTCTCTCAACGGCACCGCACCACAACTCAATATCCGGATTTGTCGGATTCTTTATAAGTACCGGAATATCAGTCCCTTTAAGAGCGTCCGCCAAAGCCTGGACTGCAAAAGGATTTGCAACCGTACGCGCTCCCAGCCAAATTAAATCTATTCCGGCTTTAAGAACTTCAAAGACATGCTCCGGAGTTGCAACTTCCGTAGCAACCGACATTCCCGTCTTTTTCTTAACTTCCTTAAGCCATGAAAGCCCCTCAACGCCAACCCCTTCAAATCCGCCCGGTTTTGTACGCGGCTTCCAAATTCCTGCACGGAAAATTTTGATCCCTTTTGCAGCAAGTTCCTCTGCGGTTTTCAGAACTTGCTCTCTGCTCTCCGCGCTACAAGGGCCGGCAATAACAAGCGGTCTTACATTGTCAATCCCTTTTACTGTTAATTTCTTTATGTCCATTTGTAAAATTATTATTCACATTTGATTCTTTTAAGTGCTTTTACAAGTGTCTGTTTGTTAGCACACAAAGATATTCTAATATAGTTGTTCCCTTCACTCCCAAAGATAAAACCGGGAGTAAGGAACACTTTTTTATCATACAATAAACCATCGCATATTTTTTGTCCCTCATTTTTTGCTCTGCCCCACAGGAACAGCCCGCTCTGATTTTTGCGAACCTCACAACCTATTGACTCTAAAATTTGAGCAGCCAAATCTCTGCGCTCACCATATACCTTGTTGATTTTTTTGTACCAACTATCTTGGGCCTTAAGAGCTTCAACTGCAGCCAGCTGCAAGCCCTTAAACATTCCGCTGTCCATATTGCTTTTAACACGCAAAATCCATTGAATAAACAATTTATTGCTTGCAGCCATTCCTATTCTCCAGCCCGGCATATTAAAAGTCTTGCTCATAGAATTAAGTTCAATGCAAACATCTTTTGCCCCCGGGACGGCAAGTATGCTTATGGGGTGTTCATTGAGAATAAAACTATAGGGATTGTCATGACAGATAATAATGCCGTGTTTTTTTCCAAACGCTACAAGTCTCTTAAACAGAGCTATATTTGCATTTGCGCCCGTTGGCATATTTGGATAATTGCACCACATAAGCTTTACTTTATCCAAATGAATTTCACCTGCGGCATTTTGTTTTTCCAACTCCTCAAAATTTGGAAACCAATTATTATCCTCTTTTAAAGAATAATTAATAACATTAGCGCCAACAAGCTTGGCAACAGATGCATACGTTGGATACCCGGGGTTTGGTATCAGCACGCCGTCCCCCGGATTAACAAACGTCATTGAAATATGCATAATCCCCTCTTTGCTTCCAATCAGAGGAAGAATTTCACAAGACGGATCAAGAGTCACACCATATTTTCTTTTATAAAAATCTGCAAAGCCCGCGCGCAATTCAGGCAACCCCACATAAGATTGATACCCGTGTGAATCCGTACGCAATGCACAATCATACAACGCCTTAACTGTTGCATCGGACGGAGGAAGGTCCGGACTCCCAATTCCCAAATTAATCACATCTTCTCCGGAGGCATTCATAACTGCAATCTCTTTGAGCTTAACGGAAAAATAATATTCCTGCACTTTCTCAATCCTATGAGCCGGAGAAAATTTCATATTTGCATTTGTATTTGTGTCTTTTGTTTTCATCTCTTTTTTTTGCAGAAAAATATTATTCTATGTTTAGACATTTTGTTCTCCTTCTTCATATTCTCCCAAAATTTTAAACTCTTTTGTCAGCGGTACAATCGCATCAATTGCCTGTTTATAACGCTTATAATCATCAAATAACAAATTGATATAAAATTGATATTCCCATTCATGTCCAACAATCGGCAAACTTTGAATCATGCTAAGATTCATTCCGTAAAATGATAGAATTGTCAAAACTTTTGATAGACTTCCCGTCTCATGCGGCAAAGTAAAAACCAAAGAACTCTTGTTTGCGTCTTCAACTTTTTTTGCAACACTTTTATTCTCCAAAATTAAAAAGCGTGTAAAGTTTCTCTTGTTTGTCTCAATACCATCCGCAAGAATTTCCATTCCGTAAAGCTCGGCCGCAACAGAGGGACAAATTGCCGCATGGTCAATTAAATTATTATCTTTTATCCACTTAGCGCTCCCCGCAGTATCATCTTTCTCCACCATTTTAACATTAGGCAACGTTTCCAGAAAATCCGCACACTGCATAAATGCCATTGGATGAGAGTTAATCTCCCTAATCTGATGAATTCCCATATCAGGCATTGCAACCAGAGAATGGGAAATCCTCAATTTATATTCTCCGATTATTTTCAAGTCATAACTTCTTATCAGCTGATAATTCTGAAGAAGACTTCCGGCAATTGTATTCTCAATTGCCATAATCCCAAGCAGCGCAGGGTCCTTCTCCACTTTAACGGCAAGCTCTTTAAACGTGTCACAATCAATAGTTTCTATCTCTTCATTACTAAAATAATTCTTTGCCGCAATATAGTGATTGCAACCTCCTATCCCTTGTATTGCCACTCTTTTCATCTTAAAAACCTTTCTCTCTTTTATCTTTTATATCTGTCGCGACAGATATAAAAAAACTCCCGCTCTTTTTTTCGAGCAGGAGTCTATATATAAATTTAATTCTCTTGTTTGAATGATTTACAATGCGCTCCCGCTCTTACCTCTTAAAGTAAAAGTAAAAATAATAAACGCCCGTAAATCGTCTGTTCAACATTTTGTTAACTGAAGTTTTACCACTGCAGCGTCACAAAGGTATGTATTTTTCCTTACGGTTGTTTATTTTTCTTAAACAAACCTCTTAAAAATACACTTAAAAGTGTTGTTTTAACACTCAAAAATATTTACTTTTGTATAATAATTACAAATTATAAGGGCTGTGGCAATATATACACATAAGAATATCAGTGCATTAACAAAACACATTCCCAATAATAGTGGAATTTTTGTTATAATTGATAAGCATTTGAGTTCATATTTCTCACTTTTTCATGGTTTGCCCCTAATTAAACTTACGGCAACCGAACAAAACAAGTCATTGGAAACTGTTGCGGCCATCACTAACAGGCTGCTAAAACTTGGAGCCGACAGAGATTGCTTTATCATCGGAGTGGGCGGCGGAATAACAACAGACATTGCGGGTTTTGTAGCATCAATTTACAAAAGAGGTGTCCGTTTTGGCTTTGTACCAACAACTTTGCTTGCACAGGCAGACGCCGCTCTCGGCGGGAAAAACGGTGTTAATTTTGACAACTACAAAAACATAATAGGAAATATTAACCAGCCGATGTGGGTATACGAAACCCCGGTGTTTTTCCCTTCCCTTCCGCCGAGAGTTTTCAAAGAGGGGATTGCTGAAGTTCTTAAAACATTCTTGATTTTTGATGCGGCGTATTACAAAAAGGCGGTAAAGTTTTTTTCCACTTATAACCCTAAACAACAGAGCGATAAGAACGTAAATGCTTTTAATGATATTCTTGCCAAGTGCGGATTTTATAAATCAACAGTGGTGAGCAAAGATGAATTTGAGAGAGGAGAAAGAAGAAAACTGAACTTTGGGCACACATTTGCACACGCAATAGAGAAATATTACAATAGCCTGGATGCCAAGGTAATGACAAAAGCCCTGGAACAAAAAAATTATAAGCCTATAAAACCATCTTTTATGCACGGAGAGGCGGTAAGCGTTGGAATTGTGATGGCAGCAATGATTTCAAAAGCGGCCGGCCACTGCACGCAAGATTTTATAGATATGCTAAAACAGGATTTCCAAAGCGTCGGACTGCCGGTTGATTGCAAGGTAGAACTCAATAAATTGCTTAAATTCATCAGATATGATAAAAAAGTAAGCGGACACCGCATACATTTTATTATGCCGTATGAGCCGGGTCGCGTGGAAGATGAATTAATTAGTCTGAATGATTTATATAAGCTCGCCAAGGAGGCGGAGAAAAAAATAGATGAGTAAAATGTCTGTAAACGGGAGAGAGATTATTTGTGCTTGCGTTGGAGAGCAGGATTCTTCTAAGTGCGAGGATGCGCTCAAAAAGTGCGAATTTGCAGAAATAAGAGGTGATCTCTGCAAATTAAAAACCACTGAAATTAAAAAAATTATATCGGAACACCGTCATTTAATTTTTACATATAGAATTACTCCGGAGACAGAATCAATAGGCAGAGAACAAATGCTTGCCGCCATAAATAGCGGCGCAGCATTTATTGATATACAAGAAGACGTCCCTGTAAAATTATTTGAGGAGATAAAAAAAGCAATAGAAAAAAACGGCAAGTGCAAACTTATTGTTTCATATCATAATTTTGAGTGCACGCCGCAACTTTCTGAACTGGAAGCAATTGTTCAGAGATGTAAAAACAGGGGAGCAAACCTTGTAAAAATGGTAACCACCGCATCAAATATCTCAGACGCATCATCGGTGCTCCGGTTGTACCGGAAATTTCATGAAAATTTAATTGCGTTTGCAATGGGAGACGCCGGAAGATTCACCAGAATAGCCTCTTTATATTTAGGAGCACCTTATACATATTATTCATACTCAAGTCCTACCGCAGACGGGCAATACTCGTATGCAGATATGAATAAAATATTGGACAGCAAGAACTATGAGTTCCGTGTCCCCTCAATGAATGACAGCAAACTCTTCCTCCAGTATATAAAGGCATCAATAAGCGGCAAACATAGAAACTTAAACAAATCAGTTACTGTTCCATGTTCCAAAAGCATAGCTCAAAGAGCAATAATAGCGGCCGCTATTGCAAAGGGAGAGAGCATATTAGAGAATTTTGAACCTTGCAATGACATTACTTCTGCAATAAATTTTGTCCGTAAGGCCGGGTGCCTTGTTACCTCCAAAAGAAATGATTTTGGTGAAAAATACCTTATAGTTAAAAGTCCAGGGATAGAACAATGGAAAAAATTTCAGCTCATCAATACAGGAGAATCAGGCTTGCTCACAAGATTGCTGATGCCTGTATTATCTTATGTATCAAGTATTAGGAGCCACACGGAAATAGCGTCAAAAATTACAATAATCGGGGATGGCAGTTTGCTTAAAAGAGATTTAAGCTCTTCCGTCCAATCACTAAAAGAATCGGGAGCATATTGTTCAGCAACAAAAGAGAATAAATATTTACCATTTGTTGTCGGCGCAGGAATAAATAAACATCGCTTCTCAATATCCGGAAAAGATAGTTCTCAAACAATTTCCGGTTTTTTAATGACTCTTCCCCTTCTGGATCACGACAGTGTATTAACGGTGGAGAACCCCACCAGCACTCCTTATATTATGCTAACTATAAGCATATTAAAGAAGTTTGGCATAAAACTGAAACGTATTTCTGAGGAGAATAAAATAATATTCTATATCAAAGGCGGACAGACATACAATCCCGTTCATTTCCTTATGGACTCGGACTGGAGCTCTGCCTCCAATTTTGCCGTAGCCGGTGCAATTGCAAGTTCTCTTGCAAATAAAGCCGCCGATAACAACTCAACGCCCTCCTCTTTTACAATAAGGAACATGAACACCAAAACAGATCAGGCAGATGAGGCCGTTTTGAATGTTTTGCAACAGTGCGGGGCAAAAGTAAAAGCCATTAAATCATCTCATAAAGAGGTTATTAAAAAGGAAGATACAAGATACAATGTCAGACGTTCGGTTTCCTTGAATCTAAAGGATGTAGTTATCTCTGCAACTGAACTCAATTCATTTACATTTGATGCTACCAACTGCCCGGACCTATTTCCAATACTTACAACCTTGGCATTGCACTGCAACGGCTTAAGCAAAATAAAAGGAGTCAACAGGCTTCTTAAGAAAGAGAGCAACAGAGCGGAATCTTTGGTAGAAGAATTTTCAAAATTTGGAGCCGAGATTTACGCAGAAGGTGATATAATGATAATAAACGGATTATCAGATGTTTCCATTTTTAGAGATATTTTACTTTCATCTCACAATGACCACAGAATTGCAATGGCGCTTATAATTGAAGGGATGATGCAGCAGAACCGTCGGGAACAAAAAAATATAAACGGTACTATAAAAATTGATGAAGTTAAGTGTATTGATAAATCATTTCCTTCCTTCATTGAAAGATTACAGTTGAAAAGGCAATAAACTTTTGCGCACTGTGATTTCTTTGAAAATCAATGTAAAAGCCTTATCTTCACTACACAAACTTAAAGAGTTATCATTATGAATTCATACGGGAGCAAATTCAGACTCTCCGTTTTTGGAGAATCACACGGTACAATGATTGGCGTAACAATGGATGGAGTGCCGGCCGGAATGCCTTTAAAAGAGAGTGACTTTAGCATGGATTTAAAAAGGCGCAAAAGCGGAGGCATCGGTACTACACTGCGCAGAGAAGATGACACACCGCTCATTATATCAGGAATTTATCACAATACAACAACAGGAGCTCCTCTTACAATTGTTTTCAGAAATCAAAATACAAACTCATCTGATTATGAAAAAATAAAAGAGTGGCCTCGTCCCGGACACGCAGATTTTGTTGCAATGAAAAAATTCTACGGATTTAATGACATAAGGGGTGGCGGACACTTTTCCGGACGTATGACGCTTTGCCTTGTAGCTGCCGGAGTTGTTGCCAAGAAAATACTCGCGACGGGTAATTTTGAAGGAAGCAAACCTGTGAAAGCCGCCAAGAAAAATGCAATCTCAATCTCTGCAAAACTTAAGGCTATTGGAGGAGAAACAGATGATAAAAAGTGGGAAGCACTTATAAAAGAGGCAATTAAAGAGGGAGATTCTTTGGGAGGACTAATTGAGTGTACTTGCAGCAATGTTCCTATTGGACTCGGAGAACCGTTTTTTGACTCTTTGGAATCACAGATTTCTCACCTGATATTCTCAATTCCCGCAACCCGCGGAATTGAATTTGGAGACGGATTTAAAGCAGCGGCAATGAAAGGCTCTCAGCACAATGACTGCATCATAGATAAAAATGGCAAGACAAAAACAAATGGTGCCGGAGGAATTAACGGAGGAATCTCAAACGGCAACCCCATTATCTTTCAAGTTGCAATAAAACCGACATCAAGCATTTCCAGAAATCAGAAAAGCTTTGATTTTGTAACGGGCAAAGTAGAAGAATATTCCATACGCGGCCGCCATGACTGCTGCATTGCGCTCCGTTGTCCGGTAATAATTGAAGCTGCTGCAGCTATTGCTCTTGTAAACGCATAAAACAAATAGATTACAGTATGCTCAAAACACAAAAAAGCCGGCTGACATGTCGGCTTTTTATTTTGTTCATCAATTAATTGTACAACCAGTTATAATTTGAAACGTTGGTAGAGACGGACGTGTCATACCAATACTGAGCATCTGTAGCAAAAGTAGAGTACCAATTAATATAGTTTGTATAAATTGATGCAACATCTATTCTCTCTCTTGCCCAATGAAATTCCGCAGGTATCATCAACGCCCATACTAATCCGTTCCTCAGTCTATACGGATTATCTTCTGACTTCCAGTCATTTGGATTTGCGGGGTCATATTTAAGCAGATTGGAGTCTATCAGATCTGTGGCATTAAAAGTCATCAAATGAACCTCTCTGCCTCTGTACATTGCGTCAAAATTCTTTGATACGGTAATGAACAAATTGAATGCACCCATTCCAAGTCTTGCCGGGTCAACCGGAGTTGTAAACGTGACCGTTGTCTCTTTCTCTACAGGAGTAACATCACTGCCTCCTGTGTAGCCTGTATTTACAAACGTATTTACTCCAAATACCTCCGCGGGAGAGTTAAGAAGAGGAAATACCGCATACGTCTGTCCGTTCTCACAACCATTTGATTGTGAATGACCTATCGGCCCTGCGGCAAGCGCGCTATTTGTATTTGTAACGGAAGAGACTTCGGACGTACTCACCCCGTCTAACTGTACGCCGCAACTTAACAGCATGGATGTACCGGCAGCCATTAGCTTCCACTTAACTTTCTCATATACAACCATGTTGCTTGCATTCTTGTAGTATCCTATATTGCAATATATTACAAGGTCATTCAAATCATAATCTCCGATATCCGACCATAAGTCCTCAAATGCATATGTGCAATAACTTCCTTCTGAAGGGAAATATGATACATACGCCAAATTAGGATCATCAGGAAACTGGTCCGTATCATCAGGCACTCCGTCTCCATCAGTATCCACGGGACCTGTATTTATGTGTCCTACTCCGTGATTATAGGTGGTTGCAGGAATATCATTTATGCGGGCCGGACCATCATCATCATATCCGAAATAGGCAGGTAGCAGATATCCGTAAGCATCATTACACAATCTTCTTGTCCAGTACAAACACTCGGCCTTATCTGCTGCATTTGCGTAATAAACCTCAACAGCTCCTTCATAGTCCAGATTATAGATACCGGTTGAAGAACTTATAGTGGATGCGACATCTTTGGTCAGAGTACCGGAGCTTCCCGTCTCCTGCATACCTACAATTACTAACGCATAATTATAACTTGAGGTGTTATAAAACACCACATTATTTAAAGAACCGCTGGTATTTAATTTATTGAATACGGCAATGCTTCCTCCTTCCATAAAAAAGTGCTGGGTGTATCCGTATTCCGTCTCATAATTATATTGATTAGCCTCAAAAAGAGAACCGTCATATAAGAAAACATCAGACGATTTTCCCGGAAGAAATGTATCCACTCCCAAATAACCGTAATTATACACACCACTAATCTGAGTAGGAGAAAGAGACCCGGAACACGTAAAGTTACCATAATTTACAAGGTTAGAAGTATAATTATAATTCCCTGTAAGTTTTAAATCATTACAATAAAAATTTGCCCCTTCTTCATTTTCAATTCTTGATTCATATTCATAATAGCCACTGCCGGCGGAAATATTTTGAACATCAATTGTACCAAAATTATAAAAAGCCGAATGATAACCTATGGAAAATGTCGGCGCATTGCTTGTAGAAAAAAAAGAGCCGGTGGAAGAGTTATATATATTGGTGGCTAAAAGCGAATAACTTGTACGAGAGCCCTTTCCAACATTAATAGTGCCTTTGTTTATTATATTTGATACATATCCCCATAAATAATTTACGTTGTGAAATTGGAAACCGCCCTGCAAATTAAGCGTACCGCCCTCTTTGACCTCAATCATTGTTTGCCCGTCAAAATATGTACCTCCGGAAGAATACCCCGTAATTGTGAGTGTTGCACCCGGCAGAATGACAATAGACGCTTTATCAAAAGACATACTGCAATCTAAAGTTACATCTCCCGCTACAAAGATTTCAGAATAATTGGAAATCGCATCAAACATAGAACTGTTACTCCACAAAGCCGGACCTTGCAACAGCCAATTGCCTGCTCTTTTAATACGTGACCGTACACTGGACGCACTATTGCTGCTTGTAAATATTCCATCATAATAGCTCGGCACTGATATACCGGATGGTATTGACGCAACCCTGTACGAGCCAGAACTTTTTGATAAAGTTCCGGCTTTAGCGTTTGTAGATAAGGCGGGTTTAACATAAGCGGTTGCCTTTGTTCCGTCTACAACATATTTAAACATGCGCACAGAACTGCCGGGCACCTTTGCCCAAATATAAAGTGTGTCAAGTCCCGTCGGCAAATCTATCGTTGCCTTGTACGGTTTGCCGGTATAGGCAGCACCTTCACTTACAATGTATTTACTTGTGTACAA
>DAIRSJ010000043.1:0-12831 GCA_036804445.1 Candidatus Egerieousia sp. | reverse complement strand
GGCCGATCATCATTAAGAAGGAGTTTTGTTCTGTCGGGAAATAGCTTAAGGCCCAGATTATTATAGAGCCGGTCAAAATAATTGTGCCGATTTTGTGAAGGTACTGTTTCCCTTTATCCCATGTGTCGCGCATCAGAGATTTGAAGGTGGGAATTCTGTATGGCGGCAGCTCCATTACAAACGGGGTTTCATCTTTTGAGAATAAAAATTTTTTAAAAATTTTTGCCATGACCGCCGCCAAAAATATGCCGCCAAAGTAGATGCAGAAAATTACCAGTCCTGCGTAGCGCGGAAAGAATGTTCCTGCAAGCAGCAGATAGATAGGAAGTCTGGCGCTGCAAGACATCAGGGGATTAATCAAAATTGTAATCATTCTGGAGTTGCGGTTCTCTATTGTTCTTGTTGCAAGAACGGCAGGGACGTTGCAGCCAAAGCCCATAATTAGAGGGATAAATGAGCGGCCGTGCAATCCTATCTTGTGCATGATTTTATCCATTATGAATGCGGCGCGTGCCATGTAACCTGTTGATTCTAAAAGCGATATAAAGAAGAATAAAATCAAGATGTTTGGAAGGAATATAATCACACCTCCAACGCCTTTTATAATTCCTCCGATAAGCAAGGCACGGAACCAATTATCGGGCATCAGGGCAAAGATCTTTGCTCCAAGCCAGTTAACGCCGGAATCAATCCAATCCATCGGATACTGTCCAAGAGAAAATGTTGTCTGGAACATGATAAATATCAGTGCAATAAATATCGGATATCCCCAGTATTTGCTTGTCACAACACTGTCTATGCGTGCCGTTTTGCTTAGGGTCTTTTTAGGCTTGGCCAGCGTAAGTGTCTCTTTTAGAGCTCCGTCTATAAAGCCGTATTTTGCATCCATCACGGCGTTTTCCGGCGTATCGTGCAGCTCTTTCTTTACTTTTGCAACCTCTTCATCTCTGACGCGGAATATGTCCGCATGATTTGGGAACTTGGCCACAAATTCTTCTATCTGCTTGTCGCTTTGTAGAATACGTATTGCAAGAAAACGCGGAGTGAACTCATCCATTGCGTTTGGATTTTTGTAAATCTCCGTTTTTATTCTGTCAAAGCTTCTTTCCAGCACCGGGCCGTGATTAACATGTATGTGCTTTAAGACATCTGCAACTCCTGCAACCTTGAGTTCTGATTTAATTTCTGTTCTTGCATCTTTTATAGAGGCAGAAACCTGAACGCCGTCATGCGGAGTGTTTTTTTTATCTCTTGAATTTTTAAGCGGGTATCTTCCGCTGGCATCCGTAGACCGGACAAAGTCAGCCTCTTCATAAACCTGTATGGCAGTGCTGAACAACTCCGAGATACCCCTTCTTTCCGTACTGACTGTCGGGACTATAGGCACTCCAAGCAACTTCTCCAACTCTCTGTAATCCACGTGATCACCATGTTCTTCCAGCTCGTCAAACATGTTAAATGCAATCACCATTCTCAGATTCATATCTATGAGCTGTGTTGTCAAAAAAAGATTGCGCTCCAGATTTGTAGCATCCACAACGTTTATGATAACGTCCGGCTTTTTGTGAATGATGTGGTTGCGGACATATTTTTCTTCTGGACTATATGCTGATATTGAGTAAGTTCCAGGGAGGTCCGTTAAAGTTATACGATAACCCTTAAAGTAAAACGAGCCCTGTTTTGCATCAACGGTCACGCCGCTGTAATTGCCAACTTTCTCATGTCCGCCGCTGGAAATATTAAACAGACTTGTTTTTCCGCAGTTTGGATTTCCCACAAGGGCAATGCTAATCTCCCTGCTTTTCTCCCTTGCACCGCGTGCAAGTTCATCTTCTTCTGAATCTGTAAAGTTTTGATTATAAGCTTTGAATTTGCAGTTAGCCACGGTACATCCTATACACCGTGCGCTTCTTAACTGAGCAGCGGAATCATGTTCGCGCGCAAGATGTGCCGCTTCCTCTGTGCTGATAACTTCAATTTGCTGCGCCTCGCTTCTTCTGAGAGAGACGTTGTAACCTAGAATTTTATACTCAATTGGATTTTTAAGGGGGGCGTTAAGAACAACCTCAATGGTTTTCCCTCTAATAAAGCCCATCTCCACAATTCTCTTTCTGAACCCGCCGTGTCCGTGGACTTTAACAATAACGCCTTTCTCGCCGGTCTTGAGATCTGATAGTTTTTCCATCTGTTTCCTTTGACTCTTACCGGCGGCAAAGGTAGCGAAAATAAACCCAATTACGGCAGGCCGCTTAAACTTACCTAAGGAACCTCTCCGCGGCGTCAAAAACGCGCCTGAAACTGGTATAAACGGTATCCGGCAGCAACTCCTTCATTTTCAAAGAAGCAGAGTGCGGTGCCGGGAAAGGAATCTGGTGAGAATAATCAAAAGGAAAATCCATCTCCTCAACAAGATTTATATTATTTATCCCGACAGCATCCAGTGCTCCAAATGTAGGGATGACTTTGTCTTTTTTAAGAGTCAGCATTTTTATTCTGCTGCGTGCCTTTGTAAAGAAAGATTCTCTCTCTTGCTTAAGACATTCAGGCGTTATCAAGGATTTGTAGGCATCATGAATAAAGTCTCCGCAAGTTTTAATAAACTCTGTGCAGTAATAGTTGTGGATTTTTTCAAAAGCCTCGCTGTCCACAATGTCTTTTGAACTCCCGTCCATGTCTTTAAAAATAGAGCCTCCGCAGAAAGTGCATAATTTGCTATCGGAAAAATTACTGTCGGGATTAGAAATCAGAATTGTCTGCGCCAGCAAAGCTCCAATCGAATAGGCAAAGAAATCTATTCTGCAGTCTTGTGAAAAAATTTTCTGCCCGCCATTTAAAATTTTTCCGTCTCTGATATCTCTTGCCAATTGAGCAATGTTATACACGGATTCTCTTCCTGATACATAAAACCTTTGAGGACAGAGAGATAGGCGGGAACTTAAAGCGACATTGCAAAAAGTTGAATTATTTACTCCCGCAAACAATACTCTTCTTTTAGCGGACCATGGCATCATAATTCTTGGCGCACACCAGGATGCCGGCGTTCTGTTCATGTGAAAAGCCATCGGGAATAAAACTACAGGGCGGTTGCAGTTTATTGCAAGGTCCTCCGCCCACGTGAGGTACTTCTCCCATGAGCGCTCATTTAGTCCGTGCAGAAGTAAAATGCACTCTTTAAATTCTTCTTTTTTAGCTTCCTGGGCGCCCGGGACAGTTTTACATGCCGGTTTAAAAATCACAAAATCAAACTCTCTATTCTCTATAATTTTTGTTTCATTGTCAGAACAAAAATCGGTTGACGGCATTCCAATTTGCAGGGAATCAGTGTTTTCACTTCCAAGTTTTTCAGAAAAATGGAAAGGAATCATTTCAATTTTAGAATCATCAACAAGATTTTCTTTTTCAAAAGAGAATAACTTGTTAAGCTTATTTGTACGCTCTGCCAGATTTATCATATAGAATTTTTTACAGAAACACGGCAAATAAAATTCCCGACAGATTATTTTCAAAATAAAAGTGGCACGCCGGAAACAAAAGGGATAAAAGTGATTTTCACGGGATGAATTTGGCCTATTTGGGGCCAAATAAGCAATTAAGTCTTAACTTTGTCAGGTGAACCCGCGGACGACAGGAAATATACATGAGAAGGTTTTTAACAAGAAATATTCCCGCTTTTATTTATAGAAAAGACAACATAATCAAACTTGTGGTGTTCACCGCGCTGTTTGCACTCTTTTTCATAAATCTTTACACCCCGTTTAATTCTGCCGACTGGTATAAAATTTCAAGGTTTGTTTATTTTTTGTATTCCAGTCTTCTTACACTTACCGGGGTTGTTATAGTTGCAATTAGCAGGACCATAATGTATCACTACGGGAAGAAACATACGATTCCATATTGGTCTTATGCTATATGGATTATTGCAGAAATTTCTGCAATGGCGGCTATATATACTTTTATTTCCTATTCATTGGCGGAGCCAAGAAACTATTGGAATGTTTTGAAGCCTTCTGCAAAAAATACGGCACTTATAATTTTAATCCCTTATTTTATTTCTCATCTATTCTTTGCCTTGCAGGAAAAAAACAGGCTTCTTAAGGAGGCAAAAGAGAGAGAAAATGAGCTTATCAGCGCTGCAATACAGACCGGGAAAAATATTGCGGACGGAACTGTCGGGAAAAAAGATAATGCGCTTATTTTTTATGATGACAAGGGAGAAATGAAGCTTTCAATTAAAAAAGAGTCTCTTATTTATTTGGAATCCGCGGATAATTATGTGGAAATATGGTATTTGGGGAAGAAGGGAGTTGCCAATTATCTTTTGAGGAACACCCTTAAGAATATGGAAGACAAGTTTAAGGAGACTAATATCATAAGGACTCACAGATCCTTCATTGTTAATTTTGACCAAGTTAAGGTAGCAAAACGCACAAAAAGCGGTCTTGTTCTGGATATGGGAATTGACAAAATACCGGAGATACCCGTGTCAAAAAACTACGGAGATAAAGTCATGCAAATGCTTATGTCTTAAATTTTCTCAGATTCTAATATCTGCCGCCTCTTAAATTCACTTAATCAGATTGTAGTCTCTTATGCAGCACACATCCGTGCTCACCTCTCCAATCAATCCGTCCCGGCAGTTGACGCCTGTCTGCACTTTTACAAAGTTGATATATTTTAGTGAGACCGTATTCCCGTCGGTATCTATTGCATTGCTGATTTTGAAGTAGTTAGCTTGGGATAATGCGTGCGGATTATTTACGGGATCGGCTGCCGCAAGACGGTCAATCAAACTAAAGTTATCCGCGTAGCCCCAATCAAAAGCATTGTTAATCCATGAAGCGCCGGCGTTTTCTTTATTGTTGTCCGGAAGGCGAGTACCTGTAAATTTAATTGTGCTGCCCGTGATTTCCGCACTGCCGTAAACAACGGCGCCTGTAGCTGCCCAGGCCGGATAATAATCTTGTGCGTGATAGGTGTTATGCCCTATGACTCCGCTCTTGCCGTCCGAATCAACCCACGGGATGTCTGCGGTTAAGGAGCTTGGCTTTGTATAAGTCACAGAATATTGGCGGTTTGTAGTGCCCTTTGCGAATTCGCTTCCTGCAAGTTCAAACCATGTGTCATCCGGCAATCCGTTGCCGTTTGCATCTTGCATAACGTAGACAATTCCCGGTTCTGAAGAACCGTCAAAAGAATTTCCAAGAATCTCAATATTGTAACCTCCGTCATTTTGTACGGCGTGGTCAAATCCTGCAATTATGTATCCCCCGAATCCCCCAAGAGAGACGTATGCGCCTTGCCGAAATCTTTCAAGTGCGTATGTACAGGCATCAGCCATTTTGGATGCCGTATAGTTCTCATTTACAAATTGTCCCGGGGCAGCCATAAATTCATAAATTTTATTGCACATGGCAGTTCCTTTCCCCATGGGCGGATCAGTTGTGGTGCTTCCTCCGCCATCTCCGCCTCCGCCGCATGCTGTGCAGATTGAGGCAGCGCACAATAGAGCCAAAATATATTTTTGTTTCATTGCTGTTGTTAATTAAAATCTAATATAAAAATCTCTGATATCAAGTGTTAAAAATTTTGCAACTTCTTTGTGGTAAAGACCATGTGGGCCGGTATGTCTCCAGTTGTAACACTCCATTTTTTCTTTCCCTCCTTAGAAAAACAATAAAGAGTGCCGGGTGTCACATAATCCTTGGCATCTGTTACAAATATATCACGGGTTATTGGATTAACGGCTATGCCGTATGGAATGACAATATTCTTTTCTGTGCCGTCCTTTATAAAACTATCCGGCATTTTAACTTGCGCCTTTATATTATAAACAGTGTATGAGATAGTGTTTTTATTTGTCACATAACTCCACCCCGTACTATATACATAAAGGGAATCTCCGCAAAGTGTCATCTCGGAACACGGAATGTGTAAGTTTTTTGTAACGGTATTTGTTGAGGAATTTATTACATAAATGCTGGACGGTACCGTGTAATAATCTCCTCTGGATGAGACATATATGTTGCCATATTCATCGGCTTCCATTCTATGCAGGTTAATGGCAACATCTATAGTTGTTGTCACCTTGAACTTGTTAAGGTCAATTACAGATACCGTCCTGTCATAATTAGGAACTCTATATCCTCCGGAATTTGCGACATACAAATTATCTCCCGATATGACCATTTCTTCCGGCTGATAACCAACAACAAGCGTATCAATTTTAAAAGTCGTAGTATCCATTCTTGCAACATACCCGAGCCTTGCATTTGGGTTAATCAGTACCGGCCCCGCATAAGAACTTATGTATGCGTAACCTTTGTTAAATACAATATATCTGCAGTTTGGAATTGTGATTGCAGCAATGTGTTTAGCCGTCCGCACATCCATAACTTCTATATAATGAGAGCAGTTAATGACAGCGTACAATTTCCCCCCGTATATTTGAATATCATTTCCCACATCTCCCAACTCTCTGGAAACAAGTGGGTTGACAGTGGCAAATATATTTTTGTGATAAACACCCGTATTGTAATTATAATAATCCAGCGTGGCTTTATTGCTCCCCATATTTCCCTCATTAAGAAGGAACATTCCCGCAATTGCAGAAGAAGTTTTACCTGCAGATGTATCAACTGTTGTTGGAGTAGAAGGCACTATTATGTCAGAGCCTCTGCATCCCGACAGCAAGAATATTAAAGAAAAAAAGAAAAAGAAATATGTTTTTTTCATAATAAACTCATTTAGAAAATTATGCTCACAATAAATCTAAAATTTATTCCCGGCATTGGATAGCACCTTACAACTTCATATTGCTGGTTGAAAATATTATTTACTTCGGCAGATAATCTTATGTCAAAATTATTATTAACCGTAGCGGAGTTCTCTTTTATAAATTTACCGGAATTACTGAATTTTAGTGTTTTAGCAAATGTGAAATCACTTGTGTACCACGCAAGTTCACGGTTCTCCGGAATATTTGCCTGAGAAGAATAGCGCTTGCCTGTATAAATAAAACTATAGTTGGCTTCCCACCCTTTATACTCTCCGCCTACTATTGCAGAACCGCTATGCCAGGGAATATACGGAATTTGTCCGCCGTAATAGTTGCTGCTTTTATCTGTAAAATCTTGTGCCTTTTGATATGTGTAAGTAAATCTTGTGTTTATCCTTGCCTTATTTATAGCATACGTCCCGGAAAGAGCAACATCAATTCCTTTAATTTCTACATAACCAAGGTTCACCATTGTCCATCTAAACTGATTGGATGTGGGCATTGCTATTATTTTATCACTGATCTCATTGTAATAAACATCAACGTCCCCCGTGATGTTCTTAAGAAATCCCCCCTTCCAATCTTTTTTGTATGTAGCGCCCGCATCATATTGTTTTGCCATTTCCGGTTTAAGCAACGTACTGCCTATGAATGTGTAGTAAAGGTCATTGAGGGTAGGCATTCTAAATACCTTTTTATAAAATGCACGGAAAGCCAGATCTATATCATCAAACGGAATATACGATGCAACAATTGTTGGAGTAAATTTGCATTTATCTTTTGCGGCATTGCTGCCCTTTTTAACATCCTCTGTTACATATGTATATAAAAGACTTCCCTGAATTTTTATTTTTTTAAATCTAAATGATGTTGCCGCAGCTGAGTAGATTGTATACCTCTTTGGATACGCAAAATTCAGCATATTGGAATTAAGTTTATTGTACTGAAAATCTGCCGATAGATTTAGATCCCACCATTTATAAAATCTGAAATCATTTGCTGCCGATGCATATAGTTCATGTTGATTATAGATATTGTTTATATACATTGTGCTTACATCCAATCTGGGGTCAGATACGTAATGCAGTCTGTCCAACGCAAATTTTGCATTAAGAAGCAATCCGTAAAATCCGGAAAAATTCTTTTTATAAGAACCTTGAGTAAAAAAGTTTCTGTCCCACTGATGGTCTGCATGAATAAATTTTCCTGGCTCTTCACGTACGGATGCTCCGGGGAAACCTCTATTTGAATCATAAAAATAGCTCTTGACTTTCCACTGAGTGCCTCGTGCTACGCCATCATAAAATTCTCCGCCGCCCGTATGTCCAAATATTGCGGCTTCTGCTCTAAATGATTGAACCTGACCGTTATGCCGGAATTGTGTTGTATCATATCCGTCCTTTTTCCGATATGTAAATTTGTACCTTCCGGTTGTGTATAAATATTCTGTGCTGAATGAGCTGCTGATTTTTTCAGAGAATTTGTGTTCCCAAAGAAAAGAGGGATTAATTGTTCCGAATGATCCGCCCTTTGTGGTCACCTTATAATTATTATTTCTAATTCCGTAGAAAGACGGAAGTTTTGTCTCCATGTAGATAGAACTTGCGGAGGCAAAATCTTTTGCAGATTGAAAAATGGAACTCTTTTGTCCGTTATACAAAGAGATTGCCTCCATATTGTCTAGAGAAAATCTTCCAAGGTCGACAGTTCCGTTTTGTGCGTTTCCAAGTTCTACTCCATCATAAAAAACTCCTACGTGCTGAGTCCCCATTCCTCTGACATTAACTGTTTTAAGTCCTCCGATTCCTCCGTAGTCTTTTATTTGAACTCCGGAAAAATATCGTATTGCATCGGCTACCGAGTGAACGCTTAAATTTTCCAGTTCTTTCCCATGCAGAGTTTGGGAAGGAATAATTTTTATCTGGGCTCTGTCCGCAACTACAACAGTGGCATTGAGATACTGCATGCTGTCTAAAGAATGCTTTGCAGAATTCTTTGCATTACGTCTGATAGTATCGCGCTGTATTTGTGCCGTATAAAAATAATCAGAAGCATCGGCACGTGAAACAGCTGCGGAATTTTTCCCGGAAAGCAATACTGTCGCGACAGTTAAAAAAATTAATATCAGTAATTTAGGTACTCGCACGCAAAAGTTTTTATATAATAGGTTAAAAATTTTTATTCAAAGACAGGAGCCGTAGCTTTTGGCTTGCTTCCTTTGTCTATTCTGACAACTATGTTGTCTATTGCACAATATGTCCCGTTATTTATTCCGTAAGTTCCTGTGTCCGAACTGCTCATGTCAATATATAGTGTGTGGATTCTTCCCAGGGAAGAAAGATTTACAGGCTGCCATTCAGTAAGCGGTCCTTTTGTAGAAGTGTAATAATCAACCAGATATGCATCAACGCTGCCGGTGCTATTCCCGTTTTTATCAATTCCCCTGAACGTAACTTTAAACCACCCCTTGTTGGCTGCTGTCATCGGATTCTTTCCAACTCCAAAAACATCATCTATTACCGCCGTGTAGTAGCCGTAAGTTGTATTGCATATATACAGGTGATCTATAACGCGTTGCGTGGTATCGGTATCACTGAAGTACATGGTAGGACCCTCTCCAAAACTACTCTTGTAGCCGTAAGAGACTGCGCAATTTTTTGAATTATTGTATCCGGGGTATCCGGCCTTATTCTTATAATAAACATCCATTTGATAATTGGACCAATCCTTGCTTTGTATTGATGATAAATCCTTTTTGTTAAAATTAGAGACTGCTATTCCGCCGCTGTAGTATTGATCTCCGTTGCATTTGGAGCATAACCCGGTACTGTCGTCCATCCAATAATATTTTTGTCCGTAAAGATTTGTGCCGTATTCGTCAGAGGCAATCATAGAAGACTTCATGGATTCAAAAGTTAGCGTAGCCAGCGTATAGGCGGGTTCGTCATCATTTTTGCTGCAGCTCTGCAAAGAACACAAAGCCAACAACATGCACAAGGTGCACGCACATAACAATAGTTTTTTCATATAATAAATCATAAGATAAATTTTTCCCGTTTTCCGCAGGTACAATTCACTGCATAATTGCAAATGCCGGTCTTCTGACTTAATCCGTCTTGGCGCCTTCCCAGTAAATAACCAGTGGCAAAGAGAACCAAAACTTCCTTGGATTTTACAGCAGCGGAAACTGTCGCCGATTTTCACAGCGTTCCCTGTTGCGTTTGCAATGGCAAATGTAATACAATTTTCTTATTGTTGAAAAAATGTTCACTACCTGTAGTCAATATTAAATAACTTTGCCGGTGCATACTTAAACAAAATCATGGGCAGTTCGGAAATTCAAATTGTGAAACGCGGCGGAAACCGCGAAAATTTTTCTGTTGAAAAAATAAAAAATGCAATTAACAAAGCATTTCTTTCTGTCGGGGCCTTTGCCGCGGATGAGGATTTAACGGCAATCCTTTCCCATGTGAGAGTATCCAACAACATGAACGTGGAGGAGATTCAGAATCAGGTGGAGAAAGCGTTGATGACAGAGAAGTATTTTGATGCGGCAAAGTCATATATGCTTTATAGACAGAGCCATACGGAGGACAGAGAAGTTCGCGACAGGTTGGAGTTTCTAATAAATTACTGTAAGGCGGAAAATGCTGCAACCGGCAGCAAGTATGATGCAAATGCAAATGTTGAGAAGAAAAATATAGCTACGCTGATTGGAGAAATTCCAAAGGCCGGATTCATCCGTCTGAACAGAAGATTGCTTACGGACCGTCTGAAAGATATGTTTGGGAAAGAGTTTGCAGACAAGTATATGCGTCTTCTCAATAGTCATTTTATTTACAAAAATGATGAGACCAGTCTTGCAAATTATTGCGCCAGCATAACCATGTATCCGTGGCTTTTAAGCGGTACAACTTCTCTTGGAGGAAATTCTTCAAAGCCAACAAATCTTAAATCTTTTTGCGGAGGGTTTGTGAACCTGGTGTTCATTGTTTCCAGTATGTTGAGCGGTGCATGCGCAACTCCGGAATTCCTTATGTACATGAATTACTTTGTGGGTAAAGAATACGGAACGGACTATTATAAGCATGCAGATAAAGTTGTTGATCTTTCTGCAAAAAAGAGAACAATAGAGAAAGTTATTACAGATTGTTTTGAGCAAGTTGTTTATTCAATAAATCAACCTGCCGGCGCTCGCAATTTTCAGGCAATATTCTGGAATGTAGCATATTATGACCGCTACTATTTTGAGAGTCTTTTTGGTGAATTCAAATTTCCCGATGGTACTAAACCGGATTGGGAATCTCTTTCATGGCTTCAGAAAAAGTTTATGAAGTGGTTCAATAAAGAGCGCACCAGGACCGTGCTTACTTTTCCGGTGGAGACAATGGCGCTGCTTACGGAAAATGGTGATGCAAAGGATCAGGAGTGGGCGGACTTTACCGCGGAGATGTATTCGGAGGGACACTCTTTCTTCACCTACATGAGTGATAATGCCGACTCTTTATCAAGTTGCTGCAGACTTAGAAATGAAATTCAAGATAACGGATTCAGTTATACGCTTGGTGCCGGAGGAGTATCAACCGGTTCAAAGAGTGTGCTGACTATCAATCTTAACCGTTGTATACAATATGCCATAAAGAACGGAAAAAAATACATGGAGTTTCTTGAGGATATCGTAGACACAGTGCACAAAGTTCAGCTTGGTTATAATGAAAATTTAAAAGAATTGCAGAAGCAGGGCATGCTCCCTTTGTTTGATGCGGGCTTTATAAATATCGGCAGACAATATTTAACAATAGGTATCAACGGACTTGTAGAAGCTGCTGAATTTCTTGGGATTAAGATAACAGACAATCAATACTACGCTGCATTTGTTCAGCAGGTTTTAGGATTGATTGAGAAATACAATAAGAAGTATCGCACAAAAGATACGCTGTTTAATTGTGAGATGATTCCGGCGGAAAACGTTGGAGTTAAACATGCTAAATGGGATAGAGAGGACGGATACAAAGTACCGAGAGATTGCTATAACAGTTACTTCTATGTTGTGGAAGATCAGTCTTCAAATATTATTGACAAGTTTAAGATGCACGGAGAGAAATATATTAAGCATTTGACGGGCGGTTCCGCATTGCATGTTAATCTGGATGAGCATCTTTCAAAATCTCAGTACAGGCAGTTGCTTGTTGTAGCCGCTAAAGAGGGGTGTAACTATTTCACTTACAATATCCCTAATACGGTATGCAATGACTGCGGGCATATTGATAAACGTTTTTTAACGGAGTGCCCTGAGTGTCACGGAAGAAATCTTGATTATCTGACCAGAGTAATCGGTTATATGAAGCGAGTCAGCAATTTTTCTGCTGCACGTCAGCAAGAGGCGGCAAGAAGATATTATGCAAAAGACAAAGGGGAGATAGAAAAGAGCATCTTTATAGATGATGCATCTATGTCCGCGGAATCTGCCGGTAAAAAGAGAGTTGCCGAGGCAGTGATTTCTGAAAAAATTATGGCGGAAAAGTAATTTCTCGTTTTGGAGGATTGTGGTGAATGCTGAAATGTTTCAATTATGATATAGTCTGCCAGGAGATACCCGATGAGATAACTCTGGCAGTTAATATTTCCGGATGTCAGGTCAGATGTCCGGGGTGTCACAGCAGATGGTTGTGGGAGGATAAGGGAGATGAGTTGAATGAGGAAACCGTCAGGATATTAATGGACAAATACGGGGCGGATATCACATGTTTTTGCTTTATGGGCGGAGATGCTGAACCGGAGGAGGTTCTGCGGCTTGCAAATTTTATCCGCGCAAATTTTCATAGTGTAAAAATCGGCTGGTATTCCGGGCGTTCGACTTTGCCGGATGCGAATAATGCACAATCTTCATGCATATCAATCGGTTCCATTGATGCGGGTTGTCTGTCAACATCTCTATATTGTAAAACATTTGATTACATAAAACTAGGACCGTACGTAGAGAAGCTTGGAGGTTTGCGTTCTTCAACAACCAATCAAAGATTATTTAAAATTTCCGGCGGTGCGGTTACCGTTAT
>DAIRSJ010000042.1:0-13358 GCA_036804445.1 Candidatus Egerieousia sp. | reverse complement strand
GCCGAATTCAATGCTGTTCCAAAGATTGTTTTCCTCAAGCATTGTTTGCAGAGGAGCAAAGATATCAGAGGTGACGTAAGCTGCAAACATCACCAGCGAGATTATGAGCAAGGCTATCCATCTAGCTGCAGCAGAATCTCTTAAGGTTTTTTTTATAGTATCCATTTGGGAAAGCTCACCCGGGGAAGTTATCTCTTTGACGCTTTTTGTTTCTTTCTGACTATGGTTTGACTTCTGTCGGGACCTACGGAAATAACACTGATAGGTACTTGCAACTCTTTCTCTATGAAGTTAATATATTGTTTGTATGCGGCAGGGAAGTCACTGTACTTTTTGCATTTGCTGAGATCTTTTTTCCAACCTTTGAACTCTTTGTAAATCGGTTCAATTTTGGCGTATGTGTCATAAGGGACTCTATCTGTTTTTTGTCCGTCCACTTTGTATGCAACCGCAACTTTAATCTTGTCAAAAGTGTCCATGACATCTGCTTTCATCATGATAAGACTGGTTACGCCGTTAAGCATAATGGCATACTTAAGTGCCGGAATATCAAGCCATCCGGTTCTTCTAGGACGTCCGGTTGTTGCACCGAATTCACATCCTCTTTGTCTTAGCTCTTCTCCCGTTTTGTCAAGCAATTCTGTAGGGAAAGGACCGGCGCCAACTCTTGTGCAGTACGCTTTAAAAATTCCGTAAACCTTTCCAATCTTAAGAGGGGAAAGTCCGAGACCTGTGCATGCTCCTGCGCAAATAGTTGAGGATGAGGTTACAAATGGATACGCCCCAAAATCTACATCCAGCAAAGTTCCCTGAGCTCCCTCTGCAAGAGCATTCTTTGTTTTAAGATATTTGTTCAGTTCATATTCACTGTCTACAATCTGGAACTTCTTAAGATAATTTACAGCATCCATCCACTCTTTCTCATGCTCTTCTGTATTATATTGGAAATCAAATTGTTTAAGAAATATTTTATGTTTCTCCTTAAGCGCGTTGAATCTGTCTTTGAAATCTTTTGCAAGAATATCTCCGACTCTCAATCCGTTGCGTCCTGTTTTATCCATGTATGTCGGTCCTATTCCCTTAAGAGTAGAACCAATCTTGGTCTTTCCTTTGGAGGCCTCTGAAGCTGCGTCAATAATTTTATGGGTAGGCAAAATTAAGTGCGCCTTCTTGGAGATTATAACTCTCTTGGTCACAGGCACTCCCATAGCTTCAATTCCTTTACATTCTTCTCTGAAAATAATAGGGTCAAGCACAACGCCGTTGCCTACAATGTTGATAGTATTTTTTCTGAACACACCGGCGGGAACAGAGTGAAGAACAAATTTTTTGCCCTCAAAATTCAAGGAATGTCCTGCGTTAGGGCCCCCCTGGAACCTGCAGATTACCGGATAATTTTTTGCAAGAACGTCAACAATTTTTCCCTTGCCCTCGTCTCCCCACTGTAGTCCTAAAACAACATCAACTTTCATAAGCGCTAAATATTTAATTGTTAATTTTTAAATTTTTCAAATTAGAACGGAAGATCATCTGTCGTATCATCTTCTCTAGGAAAATCCTGATTTACAGGTGACTGCTGTTGCTGAGGCTGAGGTGCCGGACTAGCGTGCTGAGGCACATATCCGCCTTGAGATGCGGGGTTATCGGATTTTCTTCCGACAAGCTGCAGTGCGTCTGCGTAGATTTCAGTCACGTACCTTGTCTGGTTATTTTGGTCTGTATAATTTCTTGTTCTAATTTTACCCTCTATGTATACCTGAGTGCCCTTCTTTACATACTTCTCAACGATATCCGCTAATGCTCTCCAACACACAATGTTATGCCATTCTGTCTTTTCCTGCGCCGCACCGCTTCTATCTTTAAATCTCTCTGACGTTGCAAGCGTAAAGTTTGCGACGGATGCTCCACTTTCCAGATGTCTAACCTCCGGATCTTTGCCAACATTTCCCAATAAAATTACTTTGTTTACAGACATATTTTTAGATTTTTTTGATTGCGTAAAAGTACTCTTAAATTATCGATTCTGCAAAACTCCTCATCCTCTCGGCATCCGGCTTTCTACCGGTGAAAAGCTCAAATCCGGGTATAGCCTGGTTGACCAGCCATTCCAGCCCGCCTATGTAATTTGGAGCGTTTGGAAATGACGGGTTTTTATAGTTTGCCTCAATTAGTAAAACTCCCGACAGGTCGCTCTTTTTTAATTCTTCCACCGCCAGCGGCAGCGCATATACCACAACGGAAACGCGTTTAACAATATCCGGCACCTCATTCAGACCGGCAAATTCAGCTCCGATTTTTGTCGCAAATTCTTTTGCCTTATCTATGCTTCTGTTTGCTATAAAGACCTCAAATCCGGAATCTTTTAGTGCAAGGGCGGCTGCTTTCCCAGCACCGGCGCAACCAACGCACAAGGCTGCCCGCATATTTTGCGGCGAGGTACTGAGCCGCAAAATTTTGTGGTTTAACGCGCTTTGCGCAAAGATGCACGCTCCCTCCGGGAGCGGCCTGCGGCTTAATAAATATTTATTAATAATTCTTCTCACCGCCAAATAATCGGTGTTGTAGGAATAGACTTCGCTTGCCTTGAATATTAGGGTGTTGGCGGCACATAACTTTGAGGTGACTGTGTCCGGCCGGGTGACGTATCGCATCACGGATTCTTTGAAAGGTGCCGTGACATTTACGCCGCCGTATCCGCCGTCGTGAACTTTTTGCATTGCCTCTTCTACGCTTTGGGCTTCAATGAGTTCGTATCTATCAGTATCTCCGGGGTAGGCGCTTTTAAATAGGGCCGGGCTCAGAGAGTGTTTTATAGGATTTCCTATGAGCGCGAATTTTGCCATTAATTTTATCTGGTAAATTTTATAATATGCCGGTTACCAATTGATATGGGAAAATTTTTGAAGAAACAGCGACATGTGGTAGCCGTCTCCGAATCCGTGGTGCATTTTTACAGAGACCGGCATCATGATTCTATTGCCGCTTTTATGAAACTTTCCGGTGACTATGTGCGGAAATGAGGCGTCCAAAGGTGAAAATGGCTCTGCAACCGCGGTAAAATTGACCCAAGGAACACAGGAAAAGCAGATAAGATTCCCATGCATATTATCCGCCCCAAGGTTGAGACCGTCCGACATTTCGGCCTGATTTTCAGTTTTTCTGGCCTCCTTTATGAAAGAGTCTATATCGCTATTGTTGTTAAACCAGACAAATGCCAGTGTCTTGTTTCTCTTTCTAAGATATGTAGGGCCAATACTTGTATTGTCATACAGATAAACTTCCCCGTTTTCTATTCTGTATCTGAAATTTTCTATGTCGTCCGCAATCTTTAATGTGTTGTAAAGGGTTGTCATGTAAAAGGAACGTCCCGTGCTTTGTGCGTAATCGTACACCTCTGTAACGTCTACGTCCGCAAGCACTCCTCCCATGGGATATTTAAACTTTGAGAAGTACTCGTATACTTCTTTGCGTTCCCATTTTTGAATATCTATCTTCGTTTTCATTACTTATTCTTGTTTATATCTGACGATGATCTTTGTCTAAGTGCCTCGTAACATAAAATTGCCGCTGATACGGAGACATTCAGCGAGTCAAGTTTTCCAAGCATCGGAATCATTATTTTCTCACTTGCAGCCTTTCTCCAAAAATCCGTAAGCCCCTTTGCCTCATTCCCCATCACAATTGCACAGCCTCTCCTCATGTCTGTATTGTAATATAATTTTGAGTCTTGCAACTGAGCCGTGTAAATAACTATATTGTTCTCCTTAAGCCATTTATAGGCTTCTTCATTGGTGCAGCAGATAATGTTTTGAGTAAATACTCCTCCAAGACTTGCGCGGATTAAGTTGGGATTGTAAAGATCAGTTAGTTCATCGCATATTAACACTCCGTCTGCTCCGCAAGCGTCTGCCGTTCTTAAAAGCGCACCCAGATTTCCGGGTTTCTCAACGCTCTCAACTACCAGAATAAGAGGCTGATAGTTGCCTTTCTCATCACACTTGACCTGAAGGTTTATATCCTCCAGTCTTTTTTTCTTCTCTTTAACAATTGCTACAATTCCCTCTGTACCCGCGCGATAAGCAAGCTTGGCATAGACATCTTCTGTTACTTCAAAACAGATTTCATCTATGGCGTATTTTTTTATTTCATTAAAATTTTTCTCGGAAATTATTTTTGGGCAATAGAAAACGGTGCGCAGCCCGTACCCTGCGTTAATGCAATCCAGAACTTCTCTAACTCCTTCTACAACAAATAAATGCCTTGCTCTGCGCTCTTTAGATTTCTCATAAAGTTCAAGCGCCTCTTTAACTTTTGGATTTTTTAAAGAGGTTATAAAATTTCTATCGCCATCCGGAGCCATTGGTTATCTGTCGGGAGTATTAAATTATTTATACTGTTCCGCCTTCATCTGAGGGAAGAACAAAACATCCTGAATAGAGGTTTGGTTGGTCATGAACATTGTCAGACGGTCCATACCGATTCCCATTCCGCTTGTAGGGGGCATTCCGTATTCAAGAGCGCGGATGAAATCCATGTCAATATACATAGCCTCGTCATCACCCTTGTCCTTCAGACGCAGCTGATCTCTAAATCTTTCCAGCTGATCAACCGGGTCATTCAGTTCACTGTATGCATTAGCAAGCTCCTTGCCGCAAACAAACAGTTCAAATCTCTCAACAAGAGTCTCATCATCTCTCTTTCTCTTTGTAAGAGGAGAGGTCGCGACAGGATAGTCTGTTACAAATGTCGGCTGGATAAGATTCTTCTCACAGAATTCTCCAAACAGAGCATCAATCAACTTGCCCGCTCCAAAATTTGGGTCAACCTGAACTTTCAATTTCTTGCACGCATCCAGCAACTGCTTCTCATCCATGCCCGTGATATCTACTCCTGCATATTCCTTAATTGCCTCAATCATAGGCAGTCTGCGGTACGGTCCCTTAAATTCAACCTCTTGCTCCCCGATGTTTAGCTTGGTGGTGCCGTTGACTGCTACCGCAACTCTTTCCAACATCTGTTCAACAAATCTCATCATCCAGTTGTAATCTTTGTAGGCAACGTAAATTTCCATTGCTGTAAATTCCGGATTGTGGGTACGGTCCATCCCCTCATTTCTGAAGTCTTTGCTGAATTCGTACACTCCCGGATAACCTCCGACTATGAGCCTCTTTAGATAAAGTTCATCCGCAATTCTCAAATACAGGTCCATATCTAAAGTATTGTGATGCGTTACAAACGGACGTGCATTAGCTCCTCCGGGAATTGGCTGAAGAATAGGGGTTTCCACTTCCAGACAGCCGTTCTCATTAAAGAAGTTGCGCATTGTGTTGTAAATCTTTGTTCTCTTAACAAAGACATCTCTTGTCTTAGGATTAACAACCAAATCTACATATCTCTGGCGATAGCGCAATTCGGGATCTGCAAATGCATCATAGACCGTGCCGTCTTTCTCCTTAACAATGGGGAGAACTCTAAGAGATTTGCAAAGAAGTTTTATCTCTTTTACGTGAATGGTTTTCTGCCCGGTCTGAGTTACAAAAGCGTATCCCTTTACGCCGATGAAATCTCCGATGTCCATAAGTTTCTTAAAGACAGTATTGTACATCATCTTGTCTTCTCCCGGACAAACTTCATCTCTTTTGACATAAGCCTGTACTCTTCCAAAATAATCTTGTATCTCTATAAATGAAGCCGCCCCCATGATTCTGCGGCTCATCAACCTTCCGGCCAGGCAGACATTCTGGAAATGCTCATGATCTTTATCATTCTCTTCGGCCTCCGGGTTAAATGCCTCCATAATCTCTTTGGATGATGTGTTAACCGGGTATTCTTCTGCGGGATACGGGTTAATTCCCAATTTCCTAAGTTCTTCCAGTGACTGACGTCTTATTTGTTCCTGTTCATTAAGATTCTGTTCCATCTTTATTCTGTTAATAATAAATTATTTAGGGCCTTTTTCCAAAGAGGCAAATTTAATATTTTTCTATGATAAAAGAAATATATTCTTTACATTTGCGCATTAACGATGGATGTAAAAAACATAGAGAAGAAGTGGGTACTTAAAGAGCCGGGCAACCCTCTTTACACAAGGCAACTTATGCAGGACCTTGGGGTTGATGAGGTTCTTGCAAACCTTCTGGTGCAGAGGGGCGTAAGAGATTATACAGAGGCCAGGAATTTCTTCCGGCCGGATTTGAAAATGCTTCATAATCCTTTCTTAATGAAAGATATGGATGCTGCCGTCGAGCGTGTCCATTCTGCCGTTGAGAACGGAGAAAATATTCTGATTTACGGTGATTATGACGTTGACGGAACATCTGCCGTTTCCCTTGTTTATTCTTTCTTAAAAACTCTGACCAACAGGATTGACTATTATATCCCCGACAGATATGATGAGGGATACGGTATCTCTTTTCACGGAGTTGATTGGGCGGCTGAGCGCAAAGTTAATCTTGTAATTGCACTTGACTGCGGTATAAAAGAGGCTAATTCCGTCAGGTATGCAAAAGAGAAGGGAATAGATTTCATAATTTGCGACCATCATTTGCAGGGCGATGTTCTTCCTCCGGCGGTTGCGGTTCTTGACCCGAAACGTTCCGATTGCGACTACCCTTTTGATGACCTGTCGGGATGCGGAGTGGGATTTAAATTAGTGCAGGGTTACGCACAGAAATATGAAATTCCTTTTGAGAAGATTGAGACTTTGCTGGATTTGGTGGCGGTGAGTATAGCTGCTGATTTGGTGTCAGTTACGGGGGAGAACCGGGTGCTTGCATATTTTGGATTAAAGAGGTTAAACGAGGCGCCGCGCAGGGGTCTTCTTGCAATGATAAAACTTTCCGGACTGGAGAAGCATAAGATTACCATTGATGACATTGTGTTTAAAATCGGTCCAAGAATTAATGCTGCGGGCAGAATGGAGAGCGGAAGGACGGCAGTGGATTTGCTGACTTCTCAGAATGAGGCTGATGCCACAAAGTTTGGGATGGAAATTAATGATCACAATAACGAGCGTAAAAATATTGACCGCGAGATCACAAAAGAGGCTGTGGAAATTGTGAAGAAGGAGCATGATTTTGACAAATTGAATTCTACGGTTGTTTACAATGAAGGATGGCATAAAGGCGTTGTAGGAATTGTTGCAAGCCGCTTGGTAGAAGCATTTTACAGACCTACGATAGTTCTTACAAAGTCTTCCAACGGTTTTGTTACGGGCTCCGCCAGAAGTATTCCCGGTTTTGATTTGTATGAGGCTATTGAGTCTTGTTCTGATTTGCTTGAGAATTTTGGCGGCCATGTTTATGCGGCGGGTCTTACACTTAAGGAGGAGAATCTTCCGGAGTTTAAGAGACGCTTTGAAGAGGTTGTCACTAAGAAGATTACAAAGGAGATACTTACTCCTATTATAAATGCGGATTCTTTTTTGGAGTTCCGCCAAATTACTCCAAAGTTCTTTAGGCTTTTAAATCAATTCCAGCCTTTCGGTCCCGGGAATCTTTCTCCCGTATTTATTACGGAGAATGTTTATGATAACGGAAACGGCAGAAAAGTAGGCAGTTACAACGGCCATTTGAAATTGGAGCTTATTCAGGAGGATGAACCTTATCGTCCTCTTTCTGCGATTGCATTTAACATGTCTGATTATTTTGATCATTTGGAGGCGGGCAATCCAGTGGATATCTGTTACTCAATTGCGGAGAATTTCTACCGCAGCAGCATTGCCAATGTTCAGCTGAGAATCAAGGATATACGGGAACGCAACGATTTCAGGTTCTAGGATGACCGTGCGGGATGGTGTTTAATTAATCAATTTATTTTTGGCCATCCGGAGGCGCTTAAAATTTTTTTTGCGATGGCGGGCTTGTCCCAAATGGTGGTATCAACCTGAATTCTTGAGCATTGTAAGTATGACGGTTCACGAATTGTGAGCATGGTTTTTATCCACGTTTCCGTATCCGTTTCTCCTTTGGCGGCAAAGACGGGACGTTGGCCTGCCGTGTCTTTTAAGCGGAATGCCAATTCTTTGATTGTACAAGTCATATAGACGCAAAAAGTTTTTTCTTTTATGAGCCTGTTGCATTCCGGGTTAACGGGCGTTCCGCCGCCGAGCGATAGAATCAGATTTTTATCTTGAAATTCTTTTAAGATTTTTTTTAGTGCTGTCAGTTCCGTCCGTCTGAATTTCTCTTCTAAGCTTTTTGCAAAATATTCAGAAATGGTACATCCTTCTTGCTCCTCTATATAGCTGTCCATATCAATGACTTGCGTCTTTAGCTCTTCTGCAAGATAACGCCCCATGCCGCTTTTGCCGCATGACATAAAACCGCATAAAGAAAGTATCATAGACTATCGTGAATTTTAGAACAAAGTAGGATTGCCGTCATCATCTGAAGGCTGCTCGTTATCAGGTTGTTCCGGGGTGTCATCAGGGATGTCTTCCGGCGTTTCCGGATTTTCCTCCGGAGTTTCCGGTTCTTCCTCCGGTTCAGGCATATCTTCATCAAGTTCTACCGGTTCAATTAAACCCACTTTCTCAACCTCAACACCTGTGAGTTTTCTGCCTTTTGCCTTCCAACTCTTCTTCTCAACAAATTGGTCAATATCAACTATCTCATTCTCCTCTTTGGTTGTAACTGCTGCGTTTTTTCCGCGTCCGCTCTTCTCTTTAACCAAGAACTGGATAATGGCTTTTGTGCCCGGTTTATCTGTAAGTCTCTCCAAATAAGAGCCTTCAGCCTCCGATATGAATGTGTTCGTCGGGTTGTTGTTGATCTCAAAACAGAATCTCTTTATGTAGAATTTCTTTGTCTCACCGTCATAATAGACTGCTGCAAAGACTTTTTCCGGATTCAGTTTCTCTATCCTGAGGATTTCTCCCTGGTAATGATTTGTCAAATCAAAGTTGGTGGTGCAGTAGGTTCCGTCTTTGTAAATGGCAAGAATCATATTTCCGTCATGGAATTTTCCAAGGTATAATCCGTGGCTGTCTTCATTCAGACGGTTGATGTCTTTATCAAACCAAAGAGGTTTGTCTCCAAGGGTTGAAACACCTGCCGCTTTTAATTGTATCTTATGTACCGGGTTCCTGGACAATATGTTACCGCGGGAACCGCGTCCCTTGACCGCAAGCTGCGCAAAGTCATAATCAAACACCAGCTTCTTAAGTTTTAGTCTTGGATGCAGTATGACTTTTACCGTCTCGGCCTCTCCGTTTGGATTTGCGCTAAACCAAAGTATTGTTGAGTCTGCCTTGCCTTGAGTAACATCATACTCTTTGTCTCTTGTAACGGCCGGTACTGCAAATCTCTTTACAAAGCAGGAACCATTTTTGCCGTCTCTGTAAACGGCATTATATATGGTTCTTACATCATTCTTTACAAAGACTCCGGCATGGATAATGTCTTTGCCGACAAACGTTTTGTCTGAAATTTTTGTGACAATATATTTTCCGTTTTTTAAGAAAACGATGATGTCATCTATGTCAGAGCAATCGCAAATGAATTGAGCATTTTCATCTTTCTTCAGTTCCATGCCGACAAAACCTTCGGCAAAATTTGCGTACAATTTTGCGTTTGAAACGGCAACCTTCGTTGCTTGAATTGTCTCAAAGTTTGCAATCTCCGTGCGGCGGGGAAACTCTTCTCCGTACTTTTTCTTAAGAGCCTGGTAATAATCTATTGTGAACTGTGTCAGAGAGTTAAGATGCTTCCTGATGCCCTTCATGTCTCCCTCTGCTTTTGCAATTTTTGCGTTGCACTCCTTAACGTCAAACTTGGAAATTTTGCGCACCGGCTTTTCTACAAGCTTCTGAATATCATCTGTTGTGATCGGCTGCTGCAATTGATTCTGATATGCAAGCATTGCCTTGTGAATGTCAGAAAGCTGTGTTTCCCAGTTCTTTGCATCCTTCTCCAATAACTTGTACTTTTTCTCTTCAAAGAAAATTTTCTCAAGAGAAAGGTAGTGCCAAGTATCCTGAAGCTCCTTTAACTTAATCTCAAGTTCCTGCTTAAGCAACTCTCTTGTATGGTCTGTGTTAAATTTAAGGACCTCTGTAACTGTCAGGAACTGAGGCTTGTCATCTTTTATGACGCAAGTGTTTGGAGAGATTGAAACCTCGCAGTCCGTAAAAGCGTACAAAGCGTCAATCGTCTTATCCGGGGAAACATCGGTATGCAGGGTAATAATAATTTTTGCCTCTCTAGAAGATTCATCATCAACTTTCTTGATTTTGATTTTTCCTTTGTCAAAGGCTGCTTTAATACTCTTTATAATGTCTCCGGAATTTTTACCGTAAGGAATTTCCGTAATCTCGATGGTTTTTTTGTCCACCCTTGCAATCTTGGCTCTGACCTTTACAACTCCTCCTCTCTTGCCGTCATTGTATCTGCCGACATCTACCATGCCTCCAGATGGAAAATCCGGATATAATTGAAAATCTTGACCTTGCAAGTATGCAACTGAGGCGTCTATCAATTCGTTGAAGTTATGGGGAAGAACTTTGCAGTTTAAGCCTACCGCAATACCATCTGTTCCCTGCTGAAGCAGCAAAGGAAATTTTACAGGCAACGTAACAGGTTCTCTATTGCGTCCGTCATAAGATTTCATCCACTCGGTAGTTTTGGGATTGAATACTACCTCGTTGGCAAAGTTGCTTAAACGCGCCTCTATGTACCTTCCTGCGGCGGCCTCATCTCCGGTGACAGTGTTTCCCCAGTTTCCCTGGCAGTCTATGAGCAAATCTCTCTGCCCCATTTGTACCAGAGCGTCTTTAATGGAGGCATCACCGTGCGGGTGGAACTGCATTGTCTGTCCTACGATGTTTGCAACTTTATTGTAGTTGCCGTCATATAACAGCTTCATTGTATGCAAGATACGGCGCTGAACGGGCTTAAGCCCATCCATTATGTGCGGAACGGCGCGGTCCAGAATTACATAGGAAGCGTAATCAAGAAACCAATTCTTGTACATTCCCGCAATCTTGTATTTGTTCTCTCCCTCCTGGATAACCTTGGTGAACTTGCCGGAAGCTTCTCCGTCTACAACTGCATCCCGGGCTGCATCCTCAACGGATTCCTCTCCCTCTCCCGCGTGCTTATCTAACTCATCATCAGTCTCTCCGGACTTTATTTCATCATCTTCTGACATAAATCTTCTTCTCAAAATTGTTAGTCGGCAAAGTTATAAAAAAATCCCCAAAGGCCTATTTTGGTACAAGCGCATACAAGTTGCAGGCAGCAACTATATGTGCTTTTACCTGTTAAATTTTTGATTTTTCTCTTAGGTCAAAAAATTTAATTGGCTTGCGGGACATAGGGGGGAACATCTCCTTAGAAATTAAATCTTCCGGCTCTATGGAAATATCCGGAGCTACGCGGACTTTTGAACGGAAACTATCCTTTACGCTCTTTATGAATGAGTCTGAACTGTCCGCACCTCCAATTCTTACGCGGATACTGTCCGTGCCTATAGAGTTGGTGTAAACCTCTATTATATAGTTTTTAACTCCCGGAATATTGTCCAAAACATCATTTAGCGCCGGCGGATATAGAGTTGTTCCTTTGTATTTTATCATTTGTCCAAGACGTCCTACAACAGGAGTCAGTCTAACGGTATTTCTTCCGCATTTGCATTTGCCTGATAACCTGTCACATATATCTCCGGTCTTAAACCTCAGCATAGGCATTCCGGTGACTCCCAGCGTTGTGATTGTTACGTCGCCCGGTGTTCCTTCCGGGACCGGATTATTATTCTCATCAAGGAACTCAACAATTATCAACTCCGGCTGCAAGTGTCCTCCGCACTGATACTTGCACTCTGTAAAAGATGACTGCATTTCCGTGGATGCATAAGTAGAATGCATCTCAAGGTTTGGCCATCTGTCGTGAATACGCTGCCCTAACTTATTGAGAGTGAAATCCGTATTGCGCAGAGCCTCCCCAATGCATACTGCCTTTTTAATAGAGCATTTAGAAACGTCTATTCCGTTTTTATCTGCGTAATCTATCAACTTTAAAATGAATGACGGCACAACCATGCAAAAAGTAGGATGCACCCTGTTTATTGTATCCCATTGAAGCTCAGGGATCCCGTTGCCAACTCTAATGATGCCGCAGCCAAGTTTTCTGGCTCCCATATAGTATGCAAACCCCGCCATAAATCTTCTGTCCAGGGTTGTCATCAGCTGCATAATGTCTTTTTTTGTAATCCCGACAGTGCTGAAAGACAAAAACTCATTATATGCAAGTCTTTGCAAATCACTCTCAGTCAGAGCAAAAGTGACAGGGTTCCCCAGCGTTCCGGACGTTGTAACATAGTCTATGATATCCCCTTTAGGAACACACAGAAAATCGTTGCCATACATTTGAAGGTCCTTCTTGGTTGTAACGGGGATTTGCTGCAAGTCTTCAATCTTGCGGATTTTAGAAATGTCAATCTTGTTCTTTTTGAATAGATTCTTGTAGTACTTTGAATTAGCCTGCAGGTTCTTAAGTTCTTCTCTCATACCCGCTTCCTGAAAGGCTTTGATTTCAGCGGGTGATTTAAATTGAATATTACTATATTCTCTCATAATTCTATTCATAGCGCAGCGCCTCTATCGGGTCCAGTGCCGCAGCCCGTTTGGCCGGAAGGTAACCGCTTGATATCCCGACAATCAGGCAAACTACAATTGCAAGAAGCATCCATAACCACGGCATCACAAAACTGGCTTTCATCAAGACGGCAACTCCGTTCCCGGCCGCGACCCCAAGCACAATGCCCAGAAGGCATCCTATCTGGGCTATTACTATGGATTCAAATAAAAACTGCTGTCTTATCATTTTTGAGGATGCTCCGATTGCCTTTCTTACACCAATTTCCGCGGTCCGCTCTTTAACTGAAACAAGCATTATATTCATTAATCCCACTGCCGCACCAAGCAAAGTTATAAGTCCGATTACGGCCGCAATAATTGTTATTGTCCCCAGTGTCTTGCTGGATTCTTTCAGCATGGATTCATTACGGTCAATGGCAAAATCATCCTGATCAATTGGACTCAGGCGGCGCACTCCGCGGAAAATCTGTTCCGCCTTGTCATAAACGGGGGACATATCTTTCATCGCAATTCTTGGCTGAACGCCAATCTCATAGGAGGATTCATCATTAAAGAAATATGACCTTGCATTTGTGATTGGGATGATAACACTTTGGTCAGCACCTCCCGTGCCAAACCCCTGTCCTTTACTGGCCATTAATCCTATTACTCTATATTTAATCCCGTCTACATCAATAGATTGTCCAATGGCTTTCTCTTCTGCTTTAAATACGGAAGATACAACACCGGAACCAAGCATGCATACAAAGGCACCGCTTTTTAA
>DAIRSJ010000041.1:12006-13609 GCA_036804445.1 Candidatus Egerieousia sp. | reverse complement strand
GGTGAAAACGGAAAGTTTTCTCAATACTCCCGATGGTGTAATCTTTTTGATGAACTTGGAGTTGACCTGGCTCTTGCGGCAAACAATCATATATACGTAAGAACCAACGCTTTATACAATGGCAAAGAGACGGACGGGACAAAAGGAACCGTATATGTTCAGACTCCATCATCTGATAATGAGCGAGGTATGGACGCTGACACATTGAAATACAATCTAGATATCATCAAATACAGATGGACAGAGGGAGCGAAGACAGTTGGAGGACTTTCCCTAAAAGCAAATAATAAAACACTAACTATCAATCTTTTAAATCGCTACGGCAAAATCTTGGATTCCGTTGCTATAAAGGCAAAAAGATAGAGTGAATACCTATCGGGATTAAATTAATTATTCATTTTAAGAAAAAAAGCATATCTTTGCGCACCTTTTCTCGAGCAGATAAGGAAGTTATAGAAATTATTAAATTTTAAACTCACAGTTATGTCTGTAAAAATTCGTTTATCACGTCATGGTAAAAAGGGATTTGCCTTTTTCCATATTTTAGTGACCGATTCTAGGGCTCCACGTGATAGTCGCTTTATTGAATTACTAGGTTCTTACAACCCTAATTCCAATCCTGCAACTATTGTCTTGGACAGCGAGAGAGCTCTTTATTGGTTAAATCAGGGTGCTCAGCCTAGCACAACTTGCAGAAGGATACTTTCTTACAAAGGAGTCCTTTTGAAGAAACATCTACAAGAAGGCGTTGCAAAGAAGGCTCTGACTCAGGAGCAGGCCGATGCTAAATTTAATGCATGGGTAACTGATAAGGATACTAAAGTTGCAAAGAAAGTTGAGTCTATCAAGTCCGGCAAACAGACTGCAGAGAAGAATGCAGCAGCAGCAGAGAACAAAGTAAATGTTACTCGCGCAGAGGCTCTTGCAAAGAAGAAGGCTGAAGCTGAAGCTGCAAAAGCAAAGGCAGAGGCTGAGAAGGCTGAGGCTGAAAAGAAGGCGGCTGAAGAGGCTAAGGCAGCCGCAGAGAAATCTGCAGAAGCAGCACCTAAGGTAGAAGAGCCAAAGGCAGAAGCTCCTAAAGAGGCTCCTAAAGCTGAAGCTCCTAAAACGGAGGAGGCTAAGTAATTACATATGCGCTTAGCGGACAGCATAAAGCTTACGCCTGTTGCACAAATTGTAAAAACTTATGATTCAACAGGAGAGGTTCTAATAAGAATCAATGCTCCTGAATTTGAAGAAAGACTTGCAAATATTAAAGAACCGGTGTTCATTCATTTTGAAGAACTTCCGGTTCCTTTTTTTATCACCTCGGCCGTTCAGCGCAGCGGCAATGCCTGGATTATAAAGTTTTCGACAGTCCGTGACGGCGCTCATGCCCAGGAACTTGTTGGGAATAACATCTTTGTGGAAGATAAAACTTCAACCGAGGCCGAAGATGCCGAAAGCAACATATCGGATGAACAAATATCCGACATAGAGCAGCTTATCGGCTTTAAACTACTGGATGAAGACGGCGCAGAAAAAGGCGTCATCACAAGTTTCTATGAATTTACTGCAAATATCTGCCTGGAAATCAACAATTCTATAATGGTCCCGCTTCATA
>DAIRSJ010000041.1:0-11906 GCA_036804445.1 Candidatus Egerieousia sp. | reverse complement strand
AAAATGAATTGCAATTCTCCTATGCGCTAAAAATTTCCCTTGACCTTGTAGCGCGGAGAGAATTTACCAATTTGAATATTGTGCAATTTGCCAGCTATTAGTTTTTTGCGGATTGGTGAAACATGATCTATGAACATGTGCCCGTCCAGATGATCCAATTCATGCTGCACCATGCGGCAGCCAAAACCGGTAAAAGTTTCCGTTACCTCTTTAAAATTTTCATCTGTATATCTGACTGTAATTGAGGCGGGGCGGGTAACATCACAGTGTATGTCCGGAACGCTTAGACAGCCCTCAGAATATTCAACTGTATCGGAACTTTCCTCCAAAACCTCCGGGTTTATTAGAAATCTCTTAAAGTCCTTTAATTCAGGAAAATCATCCGTCATATCTGAACCGTCAACAACCACAATTCTCCATGATTTTCCAACCTGAGGAGCAGCCAGTCCCACTCCGTCAGCCTTTTTCATCGTTTCATACATATCCTGCAGAAATTGCTGAAGACCTTCCGTGCCCGTGTCTACAGGTTCTGCGATTTCCCTTAATATTTTTGAACCATATACGTAAATAGGTAACAACATCTTTATAAATATTTAAACATGAATTCTTTCTCTAAAAATAATTGCTCATTTAACACAACATACCATTAAACATCTGTATCGCTATGACCACCGGCAGCGCATTTATTAGAATCTATATAACTCTGCAGAATTATTGCCGCGCTTATTTTATCCGCGGCGCCCTTCTCTCTCCTGTCACTTTTTTTCATTCCCCCCTCTATCATTGCCCTTTGTGCAAGGGTTGTTGTGAATCTCTCATCCTCAAGTGAAACAGGAATTTCAGGGAAAACCCGTTTAAGATTCTTCAAAAAAGCATCTACGTACTGCGCACACTCTGCAGGCTTGTTATTCAAGTTCTTAGGATATCCGACAACAAATCTGCAAACCTTCTCTTTTTGTGCATAATTTTTGAGATATTCAATTAACTTTGCAGAAGCTACGGTGTTCAGAGGGGAAGCAAAGATACAGAGCGGGTCAGTGACCGCAACGCCAACCCTCTTTTTGCCATAGTCTATGCCAATTATCCTCTCCACCCCTAATTATTTTGCGATGCAAAGTTAATTTAATTTTAGTTTTATGCCAAAGCAAAAGAAACTACATAAAAATAAGCTATCCAATAAGTTCCGCTTTTCAATATTTAATGATACATCTCATGAAGAGCTGTTTGCCTTCCGCGCAAATGGTAAAATGTTTATTTTGACCGCGGTGCTGGTTGTCATTTTTCTAATAATTGTTGTATCTCTGATAATCTCATACACTCCTATTAAACAAATGATTCCGGGATATCCTTCCGCTGAGAGCAGAAGGGAGCTGGTGCGCAACGCCATTAAACTGGATTCACTGCAAAACGAGGTAGATATGTGGAAAGATGAACTCACAAATATTCAAAGAATTGCAACAGGACAGGAACCGGAGCCTGTAGAAGGAACAGCGGAAGAGCAGGCTGCGGATGACTCAACAAACTCAGCATTAAGAGCTGTTTATCAGAAGGATGAAGAGCGTCTGAAACAAGAGGTTAAGAAGCAGACTGCAAACAAAAAAAAGGCGGCCGCCACACAGGCACAATCTCTTAAAAAAGCCTCAAAATGAACCGCCGGCAAAGAATATTTGAGAACCCAAACGTAAAATCAAACAGAATATAATGGTTTTTAAAAGACATATAGCAATTCTAGGTTCAACCGGTTCCATTGGCACTCAAGCACTTGACGTTATTGCTCAGCATCCCGACAGATTTGAAACGGAACTTCTGACTGCAAACAATAACAGCAAATTGTTAATTGAACAGGCTAAAAAATTCAGACCGAATTCTGTTGTCATCTGCAATAAAGATTTATACGACGAAGTAAACAAAGAGCTGGATCCTCTTGATATAAAAGTATTTGCCGGCATTGAATCCGCCGGGGAACTTGCAGGCGGGAAGAACGTGGACATTGTTCTATCTGCAATGGTTGGTTTCAGCGGACTGGCGCCAACTATGGCTGCCATGAAAAAAGGAAAAGTAATTGCACTTGCAAATAAAGAGACGTTGGTTGCGGCCGGTTCTATCATAAGCAAACTGTCCGTGGAATGTAATAGTCCCATAATACCGGTTGACTCGGAGCATTCCGCAATTTTCCAATGCCTTCAGGGAGAGAAAACACAAGTAGAAAAATTATTGCTTACTGCAAGCGGAGGGCCTTTCAGAGAGCTTAAAACAGCAGATTTTAAGCACATTACAAAAGAACAGGCACTTAAACATCCAAACTGGCACATGGGAGCCAAAGTCACAATTGACTCAGCAACAATGATGAACAAAGGCCTGGAGATGATAGAGGCATCCTGGCTTTTTAATATGCCGGCGGAAAAAATAGAAATTGTAATTCATCCTCAGTCCATAATACACTCAATGGTACAGTTTTGCGACGGCAGCATAAAGGCGCAAATTGGTGCTCCTGATATGAGGGTACCTATTCAATATGCACTATCCTACCCTGAGAGGATTGCTCTTAATACAAGAAGAATTAGTTTTGCAGAGATAAAACAACTTACTTTTGACGCGCCGGATACTGATAAATTTCACTGTATTGCACTGGCTTACAAAGCCTACAAAAAGGGAGGCAACATGCCTTGCGCAATGAACGGCGCAAATGAAATTGCAGTTGCAGCATTCATAAATGACAAAATTAATTTTACAGATATTCCAAAAGTCATAGAGGGAACAATGGAAAAGTGTACATTTGTCCCCGCCCCTCAAATAGAAGACATTTACGCAACGGACGCTGAGGCAAAAAAAATTGCCGGAGAGCTGTGCGGAGAAAAGCTAAAAGCATAAATAAGAGTGCTTAAAGCATAATTAAAAGAGAGAGATTGTATGGTAATTTTTTTAAAGGTTATTCAAGTAATTTTTGCACTGAGTCTGTTGGTTTTGATTCATGAACTCGGACATTTTGCTTTTGCCAGATTGTTTAAGATAAGAGTAGATAAGTTTTATCTCTTTTTTGACGCCGGTTTTGCTCTGTTTAGATGGAAGCCCAAAAACTCTGATACTGAATACGGTATAGGATGGCTGCCTCTTGGAGGTTATTGCAAAATTGCAGGCATGATTGATGAATCCATGGACAAAGATCAGTTAAAAAGCGATCCCAAGCCATGGGAGTTTCGCGCACATCCGGCGTGGCAGAGGTTCTGGGTTTTATTTGGCGGCGTTTTCTTTAATTTCCTTCTGGCTATTTTAATTTACGCCGGAATACTTTTTACTTGGGGAGAGGAATACATTAAGACAAAGGATGTTACAACCGGCATAGCTGTTAATGATCTGGGGCGGGAAATGGGATTCCGCAACGGAGATAAGATTGTGGCTTTTGACGGGACCCCAACAGATAATTTTGCAAATCTGCGCGCAGATCTTATTCACAGTCAAGCAACTGAAGCTACCGTCATAAGAGACGGAAAACAAGTTACAATTAAGATTGACCCAAATTACATTCCGGCCATTCTTAACTCACCTGACTTATTTGAGTACGGCATCCCGTTCACTGTTGGAAATATTCCGGACAGTTCCCAAAACGTGCACAGCGGACTTAAAGAAGGTGATGTGGTCATAGCCGTTGACGACGTTAAAACTAAGATGTTTACAGATGTAAAAGAATATCTGGAAAAACATAAGGGGGACACTATAAGTGCCACAATTGTAAGAAGCCCTGTAGCAAAAAAGGATATGACCGCACCTGCGGAGACTTTACAAATTCCTCTGGCAGTGAACAATAATGGCCTGCTTAATATAAATATTGGCGGAGATGTTACCAAATATTATAAGGTGACCAAAAAGAGTTACTCGCTTGCAGGTTCAGTACCTGCCGCTTTTAGCAAAGCAAGTACAGGAATAAGCAATTACTGGAAAGAACTTAAGCTCATATTTACTCCAAAGACAAAAGCGTATAAGTCTGTCGGGAGCTTTATAGCTATAGGTCAGATATTTCCGGGGTATTGGGACTGGCATGCCTTCTGGAGCATTACGGCATTTTTATCCATTATGCTTGCGGTGCTTAACATTCTGCCGATTCCTGCGCTGGACGGAGGTCACATATTATTCACCTTTTATGAGATAGTTACAGGGCGCAAGCCAAGCGATAAATTTTTGATGGCGGCACAAGTTGTTGGTATGGTGTTGCTTCTTGCTTTGATGGTGCTGGCATTTGGAAATGACATTGCCAGGCTGTTCAGATAATCTACGGCTTTAAACGACTGCGGACAATAGCAAAGATGACAATTTGATGACATTGCAGCCCGCAGATATTTTTTATATTTGGAGAAATTTATTTAATGATATCTACTATGGACAAGATTAAATTTATGATAATGGCTATTGCGGCCTTGATAGTATGCAGTTGCGGAGATAATGGCATGCACCTTAAAAAAACTATAACCGGAAAGGCCGGAGAAGTAGTAGTTGTTGTAGATAAGGCAAATTGGGAGGCCGAGCCGGGGACTGCTTTAAGAAATCTATTGGCAGCAGATTATCCCATGCTGCCGCAAAAAGAGCCCGCATTTAGTTTGGTCAACGTTCCAAAAGCCTCATTCAGTGATCTTTTCCAAAGTCACAGAAATATCATAATTATGGATATCAACTCAAGTCTTAAAGAGGATAAGCTGGTGATGAGAAATGATATTTGGGCAACTCCTCAAATAGTAATTTATCTGCATGCACGCTCAAGTGCCGGATGCGCGGAATTAATTAACAAAAATGCAGAGGTAATTTACAATGCAATTGAACAGGCGGAAAGAGATAGAATTATCAGGAATTCAAAAAAATATGAGGAAGCAAGTATAAGAAAAGCTGTGGCTGAGAAATTTGGCGGTTCTCCATATTTTCCCAACGGTTACTCTATAAAGAAAGCAACTGAGAATTTTATGTGGATTTCCTATGAAACCACATACATTAATCAGTATTTTTTAATTTATTCTTTGCCGTTTAACGGAAAGTCATTCCCCGGTCTGGATACTCTTATAAGCAGAGAAAATGAGGTACTTAAGAAAAATGTACCCGGGCCGCAGGATAACAGTTACATGATTATTGCATCTGAAAAATCACCAACACTACATTGGTATAAATACAAGAATGAGAGCTTTGCAGAGATGAGAGGCTTATGGGAAGTTCAAAATGACTTCATGGGGGGGCCGTTTGTCGAGCACATTTTTTACGCAAAGGATGGCAAGAACTTGCTTGTAGTAATGGGCTTTGTTTATGCACCGCGCTACAACAAAAGAAATTACCTGCGTCAGGTAGAGGCTATTATTTACTCCTTTGACTGGCAGGAAAATTTCCAGAATCAATAAATTCTTTTTACCTTTGCCGCCCTTACGGTCAGTTCGTCTAATGGTTAGGACACAAGATTTTCATTCTTGCAATACGAGTTCGATTCTCGTACTGACTACGGAATTATATTAAAAAAACGATATTATGGCGAATCATGCATCTGCAGAAAAGCGCACAAGACAAGACGTTAAGCGCAATGAGCATAATCATTATTATGCAAAAACCACCCGCAATGCCATCAAGGCTTTAAGGGATACTAATGACAAGAAAGCCGCTGAGGAACAGCTTCCTAAAGTAAATGCCATGTTGGACAAACTTGCAAAGAGCAATGTTATCCACAAAAACAAGGCTTCTAACCTTAAGAGCGGACTTGCAAAGCACGTTAACGGTTTGGGCAAAGAGGCTCCAAAAGAAGCTCCTGTAAAGAAGGCTTCTGCTAAAAAGACTGAACCCAAGAAGGTTGAGGCTAAGAAAGCTACTCCTAAAAAGGCTGAAGAAAAGTAAAAATTTACGGGTGACTGCAATAGTATTTACAAATCCGCATTTTTGCGGAGGATAAATTTATTCTTTTGTCTCCTGATTTATAGAAACTTCTCAATATTTGGGAAGTTTTTTTTTGCCCCTGCGGGCCAATTTTAAAATCAGGATTATGAGAGAAAAATTAACAATCTCAAATTGGGAAGAGAGTGAAAGACCAAGAGAAAAATTTCTTGCTAAAGGTGCCGAGAATCTAAGTATTGCAGAATTAATCGCGATAGTTATAAGGTCCGGCAGCAAAGAGGAAAATGCAGTAGATCTGGCCAGAAGAATTTTAAACTCCGCGGATAACAATCTTAATGTGCTGCGCAAATTTACTTTTGAAGATTATAGAAAATTTGGAGGCATAGGGAAAGGTAAAGCGCTGGCAATAATGGCCTTATTTGAAATATCAAAACGTATGGCAGTTGAGCAGGCTCCTCCTATTACACAAATCTATTCCTCCGATAGCGCGGCAAAATTAATGAGTCCGCTGCTAAAAGATTTAAGTCATGAGGAGTGCTGGATTTTATACTTAAACCGCGGCAACAAGATGATTGCCAAGGAAAAAATCACAAGCGGCGGGACAAGCTCCACCGTTCTGGATGTTAAAATGATTATTAAGAAAGCTATGGCAAACCTCTCAAATTCAATTATTTTAGTGCACAACCATCCGAGCGGAAGCAAAATGCCGGGGGACCAAGATAAACTTCAAACCAGAAGACTAAAAACTGCGGCTGAAATGTGTGACATATCACTTTTAGACCACATAATTATAGCCGGAGACCATTATTACTCCTTTGCAGACGACGGTTGCCTGTAATAATTGCTTTAAAAGTAGTAACTTTGCCGGGCGCGAGCAACAGTAACCGCTAAATCTATAAGCTATGAAAATTGTCTATATGGGAGAAGAGAACTCCATTGTTAATCAATATCTTGCAGAGATCAGAGATAAAGTTGTCCAAAAAGACAGAATGAAATTCCGCGCAAATCTGGAAAGGATTGGCGAGTGCATGGCTTATGAAATTGGCAAAACGCTGAAATATAAAATGGAGGATATAACAACCCCCCTTGGAATTGCTCCATGCAAAACGCTTGATTCACAACTGGTAGTAGCATCCATCATGAGAGCCGGACTGCCTTTGCACAATGGAATTTTAAAAATTTTTGACAAAGCGGACAATGCGTTTATTGCCGCATTCCGCAAATACGGAAAAGACAACAAATTCTCAATCCACGCAGATTACACAAGCTGTCCTCCAATGGAGGGAAAGACCTTGATTCTTGCCGATTGCATGCTCGCGACAGGTTCTTCCATAATGCTTGCATATAATCAGTTATGTGAGAACGGAGAACCGGAATACACACACATTGTAACTGTAGTTGCAAGCAAAGCGGCATTGTCAAACTTATCCAAACAACTGCCTCATAAAAAAGTTACCCTTTGGGTAGGTGCTGTAGATGAGGAGCTTACAAATAAAGCCTACATAATTCCCGGGCTTGGAGATGCAGGGGATTTAGCCTACGGAGAAAAGAAAGAGATTATTTAAGGTAAGTACTCTTTTAAAATACTTTTTTCCCGTTTAACCAAGTGCCGGTGACTTTTGTCTCAGGCACTTGGTTTTCAGGGGCTTTCATAAAATCTCTGTCCGTTGTGACAAAATCCGCCTCCTTTCCAGGCTCAATGCTCCCTTTGACTTTACCCTCAAAAGTTGACTTTGCACCCCAAATTGTCATGGAACTTAACGCCTCCTCCCTTGTCAGGGAATTCTCCATTTGAAAACCCTCTTCCGGCTTGAAATCCAGATTTTTTCTGTAAACCGCCGCAAAAAAAGTGTATATCGGATTAACACTTTCAATAGGGAAATCCGTACCGGCGGGAAGCCATCCAAGCTGGTTTAATAAATCCTGATATCTATAACCCTCCTTAATTCTATTGCCTAATCTCTCCTTTGCCCACATCATATCGGAAGTACAATGAGTTGGCTGTACGGATGGAATAATTGAGTACTCTTTAAATTTGTTAATATCCGCATCATCAATAATTTGCGCATGCTCTATCCTCCACCCCAAATTATTTTTCCCTTTCAATATGCTTGCATAAACATCCAGAGCCTGTCTGTTCGCCTTATCTCCAATACAATGTGTAGCAACGCGGAAACCGTGCTCATAACACCATTTACAATATTTAATGTAATCTGCAAGCGGGTAATACTCCATTCCCGAATTTCCGGGATCATCAGAATAAGGTGCAAGCAGCAAAGCTCCTCTGGAACCAAGAGCACCGTCCCTGTAAAGTTTAAAAGTCCCGACAGTTAAATTATTGTGTTTAAACGGTTTGGTAATGTTTTTAAAATTCTCGTCAGTTGGAAGAGGCCAGGCATCAATCTTTAAAGTAAGCTGTTTTTTCTTAACCAATGAGTCCATCAGCATTATTGTAGGATACTCATCCTCTGCATCGCAAACAGATGTAAGACCATTTTTAAAGCATTCCTTCTGAGCATTTAGCATAATCTCCTCCAAATCTTTGCGTGAATATTTTGCAACCTTGTCTTTGAACTCAACGCACATATTCTCCATAAAAATTCCGGTGAATTTCCCGTTTACAATTTGCGCCTCATTATGATTCAAATTAACGTCATCGGGTTTTATCCCGACTTCATCAATTGCCGCCTGATTTGCTACAACAGCATGAAAATCAATACGTGACATCACAACCGGAATATCAGGAAAAGCTGCATTCAGCTTTTCATTAGTGGGGAATTTTTTGCCCGGCCATAGTCCCTGATCCCATCCGCTGCCAATGATAAATTTTCTATCCGGATGCTGCTTATAAAATTTTTGAAGTCTCTCAATTACCTCATCAAAAGATTTGGAGCCGCGCAAGTCACAATACCACAAATCTTTTCCCATCTCAAATAAATGACAGTGCGCATCATTAAATCCAGGATATACAGCCCCCCCCTTAAAATCAATCATATGCCCGGATCTATAAGCGGCAAGAATTGATTTATTACTCCCGACAGCCAAGAATTTTCCGTCATCAACGGCAAATGCCTCAGCCTGTGAAAAAGTAGAATCAACTGTGTAAACAGTTCCGTTATAGCCAATTAAATCAACCGATTGTTTCATACTGCAAGAATATATTAATAAAGAAAAAATCGCTGAGGCAACAAAATACCCGGCGCTTTTTAAAATAAAAGGATTTTTCATTTTAGGCTGTCAATTATAACTCCTTGCGCAGGCGCGCTATGGGAATATCCAACTGCTCACGGTATTTTGCAACTGTTCTTCTGGCAACAAGATATCCTTTAGACTTAAGAACTTCTACAAGCTCTTCATCTGTAAGAGGTTTGGTTTTATTTTCAGATTCAACGCTTTGTTGAAGTATCTTCTTAATTTCTCTGGTAGAAACTTCTTCTCCGCTCTCTGTCATCAATCCTTCCGAGAAAAAATATTTTAAAGGTATTATTCCAAACGGCGTTTGAATATATTTGCAGTTGACAACCCTGGAAATAGTAGAAATATCCAAGCCCGTTATCTCTGCTATATTCTTAAGTACCATTGGTTTAAGCTTTGTTTCATCTCCGTCCTGAAAGTAATCCTTTTGAAACTCCACAATGGCATTCATTGTATTTTGCAATGTGTTTTGCCTCTGTTTTATCGCCTCAATAAACCACTTTGCGCTATCCAGTTTTTGTTTTACAAAACTGGCCGCCTCTTTTCCCTCTCTGCTGCTTTTATCTGCAGACTTAGAAAGCAAGTCCGCATAACGCTTATTTACACGCAGTTCCGGCACATTGAATTTTGGTAAAGTAACGGTAAGCTCTCCTTCATTATTCTCCAAAATAAAATCCGGAACAACTTGCTGCGCCTGCTCCACATAAGAATCATCTATTTGACCTCCCGGACGCGGATTCAACTTAACTATCTCACTTATAGCATTTTTTAAGTCATCCTGAGTAATTCCCATCTTGGAAATAATCTTAGGATAATGCTTCTTGGTAAACTCTTCAAAAAAATCTTGCAGAATAATTTGGGCATGCTCAACCGCCGGCGTCCTATCCTCTCTCGCTTTAATCTGAAGCAACAGGCATTCTTGCAAACTCCTTGCTCCAATGCCCACAGGATCAAATTGTTGTATTGTATCAATAAGAATTTTTTCAATTTCTGCAGGAGTAGTCTCTATGTTTAATCTAAAAGAAATATCGTCTGCAAGCGCATCCAAATTTCTGCGCAAATACCCGTCTCCGTCCAGACTTCCAATTATAAACACAGATATTTGTCTCTCCCTCTCTCCCATGTGACGATATCCAAGTTGCTGAACCAAAGACTGTTGAAAGCTCTCCTTAACAGAAAAAGTGTTGTATTGCGGCTTCTCGTCTTTGCCGCGGTTGTTCACATAAAGTTTGTAGGAAGGAGTATCATCTCCGCCGTAATCAGAAAGGGAAACTTGCTTTGGTTTTTCCTCTTCCGCAGCATCTTCCTGTGAATCACCGTCATTGTTGCTTTCTGCCGGGCCGTCATCCAAAACGGGATTCTCCTCAATCTCCTTCTTAATCCTCTGCTCAAGCTCAAGAGAAGGAAGTTCCAAGAGCTTAATAGTTTGGATTTGAAGCGGAGAGAGCCGCTGCTGCATTTTCTGCTGTAAACCCTGTTTTAGCATAAGACAAAGATACTATTTTTGTTTTAATTTTGCCTCCCGACGGGGGCGCCGCCCTAGAATCTCAACAATAGCATGGAAGCAATTCAAATAGACATCAGAAAGGTTATAGAGAATAAAAATAAAAAACTCGCAAAAAGACTTCCGCCTTTTATCTATTCGCTAATAGAAAAGCTGGTCCACTTAAAACAAATAAATGAAATTTTAAGAGAATGCAACGGAATGCAAGGTGCCGAATTTGCAGCCGGGGCTCTTAATTATCTGAAAGTCAAAGGGCATATCAAGTACGCAGAAGGAGCGGAAGAAGTTCTGAATCATCGTGATGTAAAATATGAAAAGGGAAAAAACCGCAGATATCTTTTTGTGTCTAATCACCCGCTTGGCGGACTTGACGGATTAATTTTGATAAATGAAATCACCCGCAGATTTGGGCCGTCAAAATTTATTGTTAATGATTTCTTATTCAACATTAAGCCACTGCAAGAGATCTTTATTCCGGTGAATAAAACGGGCAAAACCTCCCGCGCAAATTTAGAAAATATAAAGGCGGCTTATGACTCTGAATATAATCTTTGCAACTTTCCTGCTGGACTGTGTTCCAGGTTGATACATGGGGAACTCACGGACTTGGAGTGGCACAAAAATTTTGTAGGAGAGGCTGTGGAAAGCGGCAGAGATATTGTACCCGTTTTCTTTAGCGGAAAAAATTCAATGGCATTTTACAAGCTTGCAAAAATTCGCAAATTCCTGAGGATAAAATTTAATATAGAAATGTTATTTTTGCCCCATGAGTTGTTTAAGCAGACCGGTGCGGAGTTTGATATGATAATTGGCAAACCCATCTTTCACAAAGAGATTAAGGATTCCGGAATAAATGCTCAGCAATGGTGCAATATAATAAGGGATAAAGTTTATGAATATGGAAGCTGTTATTCAGCCTGTAGACAGAGAGCTGATAAAGAATGAGTTAACTGAAGATAAATTCATCGGCAAGACACGTACCGGAGGTAATCTTCTTTTTGAAATCACATATAAAAATTCTCCTAATGTAATGATGGAGATTGGTCGCCTGCGTGAAATTTCTTTCCGTTTGGGAGGAGGAGGAACGGGTAAACCAGTAGATATAGATCAGTTTGACACTGACCCATACGACGCTTATAAACAGCTTATTGTATGGGATCCGGAAGATAAGGAAATCCTTGGCGGTTATAGATATATTAACTGCGGCGGACTCCCTTTGGAGAAACTTGCAACTGCAGAACTTTACAATTTTTCAGATAAGTTTCAGAAAGAATATATGCCTTGGACCATTGAGCTCGGACGCTCTTTCATTCAGCCTAACTACCAAAGCACCAATTTAAAACGCAAGAGT
>DAIRSJ010000040.1:0-13919 GCA_036804445.1 Candidatus Egerieousia sp. | reverse complement strand
TTTAAAAACGGCAGACCAAGTAAAAAAGATTACAGAAAGTTTAATATAAAGAGCGTTATTGGAGCCAACGATTTTGCATCTATGTACGAAGTGGTATTCCGCAGATACTCAAGAATTTTAGATGAAGACGGAGAATTGCCGCAGCTGATTGTTGTAGACGGAGGAAAGGGACAGCTGGATTTTGCATACAAAGCGTTGACAGATTTAAATCTGAATAAAAAAATCCCAATCATAGGCATTGCAAAAAGGCTGGAAGAGTTAATAGTGCCCGGTGACCCGACACCACTGTTTTTAGATAAAAACTCTCCCGGGCTAAAGTTAATTATGCAGCTCAGAGATGAGGCGCACCGCTTTGGAATCACCTTCCACAGATTAAAAAGGAGCAAGGGTCAGATAAATTCAGAACTGCGCGATATTAAGGGAATCGGAGAAGAAACTGAAAAGAAACTTCTTCAGAGATATAAAAGCGTTGCAAGATTGAGAGAGATTTCCGCAGAGGAATTAACCGAGTTTGCTGGAGCAAAAGTAGCGCAGGCAATTAAATCTCATTTTGGGAACAACCTTTAATCTTCTGCGTTTAAGCAGATTTCTTTTCCAGTGCAGACTTCTCTGCCGCTTTTTTCCAAACAATATAACCGTTGATAGAGTTTGCCAGATAAAACAGCCACATTATAACCATCTCCGCAGACGCCTCTCCTCCCCTCATGTAGACCACAATCCACATGATAATACTCAGCGTATTAACAAATATCCAAATCGCCCATTGTTCCATATAAGTCATAACCATCAGAATCATAGCTATTACGGAGAGCACGGTGGTTGCCGAATCTTTAAAAGGCTGAGGATCATTAATTGCCTTAAGGATAAAACCGCATGCAGCTACAAGAATAATACACGCCAGAATTAAATAAATTCTGTGTACCCGGGACATCTTAAGGGTACTGACAACCGTTTCATCTTTATTCCCCTCTTCATCTGTGCCGCCACGCTTCTTCATCCATGAGAAAAATCCTATGAATTGCATGGGAAAATAATAAAGCGCATTAAGGGCAAAATCTCCGTATATCTTGTTTTTCAATGATATATATGCATATAGAGAAACATTTATCAATCCAAAAAAGTAATTGAAAATATTCCTTTTAGCACACAGCACATTGCATACAAGTCCGGTGACTCCGGCAACCGCGCCAAGAAGACTGAACTGTGCGGCCGCGCCGCTTCCAAATTTAAGATACAGCCAGTAGCCAAAATAAAAAATAATGGAACCGGCAATAATAATCCAGTCAAAAAGTTGAAGGGTGTTCTTATTAAAAAGTTTCATAATCAATCAAATGTAATGGAGAAAAGCAGCGCACCGTAATTTTGACCGGCTCCATTGTTTGCATATCTAAATCCAAGGCTTGCAGGATAACCAATTCTAAAGAAATTTCCGTCGAGAATAACATCTCCTCCAAGCGCATGCATATTTTTCCAGCCGCTAAGCTTTTTCAGTCTTCCATAATCTGCAAAAGGAATTATCTGAAGTCTCTTCAGATAGGCAATACATCCAAGGGAAACATCTCCAAGGTAAACCGGTATTGCATAATCTGCAGTCAGCCGCAAATATTTTGTTCCATATTCATCATCCATCCCTCTTGGCATATCAATTTGATTGCCAAGCCAGTATGTATGCCTGCCAATATCCTGATACTGGTATCCGGCTGTGAGTTTCAATCCCTGATTCCAAAAAATTCCCGGGACGTATCCATAGACATACCAGGCATATATTGACCCGAATTTATCTCCGCCGTTCGGATTAAAACCGGTTCTTGCACTCGCCCCAATTCCCCATCTCGGATAAATTTGAGCTGCTGCAACCGGCAACACGCAATAGCCTCTTACCGCCCCTATTAATTGCTGTCTCTCAACATCTTGCTTAACAAATAGTTTTGTGTACAACTCTTGATCATTTCTGTAACTCCACATAATTTGCGGGGTAATTCCCCTGTTCCAACCTCCATAATTAAATTGCCAGGGAATATATACAATGGCAGAGGTACGGATTGAGTGCCTGCCCTTATAATCCATCTCCTTGTCATTATAATGAACCTGCAATTCAAAGACCGGATAAAATCCGGAATATGAAAATTTTGCATGAACACCGCTCCTGCCGTGCAGATAGGAGTAACCAAGCATCCCCCTTGCTGTTCCCAATGTATTTTGTGAATAGAGAGTAGCACCCGGAGTCGCTTCATTTACAAAAGAATCATAGCTTCCGGCAGTTATAGAATTCACATCATAATAAAACGGCGCCCATGAATGCAGTTTAAATAAGTGCTGCAGTTTACCGTAACTCCCGATAGTTACTTCTTCCGCATCCAAATCTTTTTTTAGCCTTGCCATAGGCTCACTGTCTACGGTCTCCCTATATTGCCTGGAAAGTTCCTCAGCTACAATATAATGTGAATTGCCAAGCGTGTCTCCCGGAATAGATCTTTTTAAAGCGGAAGATTTATATGCTTTAAAACCTCCCGATGTTTTCAACGCGGTATAATATAGATCACCTCCTACAATTTGAGCGGAAGAAATATTAATTGCATCAGAAGCCCTGAAAATTTTACCGCTCTCCGTATTATAGCAATACAACATGTCGCTCCCGGAAAAATCAGAAATAAAATAGAGCAATTTTCCCTCAGCACGCAATCTTTTAATTGTCCGGTTTTTAGGCAATATGACCGCTTTTATTTCAGCGCTTCCGTTTAAAACGTTTTTAATATTTCCTTCATGCACGTACAAACCTTCTCCTTCATTTGTAATTGCCGTAATATACATTTTTGCTCCAACAGCCGCACTCTCCATTATCTGTCCGTTCATGCTTGTCAATTTGCCCACGGCTTCCCCTTCTTCCACAATTCTTCCGTTGTAAGATATTGGGGCTCCGGTATTTACAAGAATAACACTGGAAATATCTGAAGCCGGGGAATATTCTGTTACAGCTAAATAATCTCCGTACTTGGAAGGATTGTACCAATATGTCCCTGCCTTAAGCAATTTTGTGGTTCCTTCCTTTAAGTCATAAGAGTATATCTGACTATATTTCAACATTTGCCAGCGGGCATCTGAAACAATCTCGCTCCACCATATCTTTCCTCCGTCATAAAGCAAATTGCTGACAGAACCGTTAAAGCGCCTAAGTACCCGGCTGTTATAGCTCCTGTCATTTTTGTCTCTATAAAGCAGTGACAAATAAGAAGAGCATCCGTATCCGGAATATACCGCAAGAAGAGAATCGGGATTAATAACGGTAATTTTATCATAATTAACGTAATAGCCGTGCTGCGCTCCGGTAACTTTTTTGTCAAATGGCAACACGGCGGCCATAGAGTCTACCGGAATTTTCTCCGGAGCATACAGCTTTCTCATCTTTTCAAATTCAGAACCGGTGAGATATTCTTTATGACTTTTCCCAGAATAGGTTTTAAACGCATTTGCAACCACATTTACATTCCAAAACTGCCTGGCCTCAAGAGAAAATATTTTATCCGCAAGATTATAATCTCCGGTCTCATATCTTGCTGCACTATTTATCCAATACCCCAATGCATAATAATCCGGAGAGTAATATTTTACAGAACCAAATCTCCACTGGTCCCAACTTCTCTCTCTTAATTCCCCCCTCAAATTCGGCACCCTGGTATCAAGCAAAAAATAGGATAAAAAAGAACCGCTCCTGCCCCTGCCGGCCTTGCATCTTTCCGTCTCTGCAACCACTGCGTCTCCCTCTAACATCCACCTGGAAGGATAAACACCGGAACCCAGCCCGGTAATCTGGTCTCCCAGGAACCAATAAAGATATTTATATACGCCTTTTGTAAAATGAGCAACTTGCCAGGTGTGACGCCCCTCATGCATTACCAGTTGCTCTTTCCAACTCTGCGGATAATTTTCAGTTGCCGGAGGAATGCCATAAAAATCTATCTGACGCGGAGCCCATACTGTGACACCATTGCTCCTGGCGTTATATATGTGCAGTACAACGGGAAAACTGTTGCACAGTCCGGAACGCAACCCGATGGAATCTGCCGTTGCGCCATAATTCAACTCCATCAATTTCAAATAATTCCTTGCATTTGTATTTGCAAAAGAAGTATCAACGGTTGTGCCTGATGGAAATGTCTTTGGAAAAATCAGAGTAAAATGTTGAGACTTAGCAATTCCCCATCTTACTCCCGACGGTTCCTCCCCTATGTAGTAAAACTGAGCAGAGGCGTGCACAAAACAAAATAATAGCAGGACTATCGGGAAGAAAAGTTTTTTCAAAATCTTAATATTTAAATAAGAACGCTAAGTTAAAAGAAAAAAATTTTTCTAACTCCTATTTTAGAATTACATTTGCGGGATATGGATAAAACTACTATTGTAAGAAGATGAATGTAGTTTACGGCATTCTAAAACTTCTAGGCGCGCTGGGGCTGTTCCTATACGGAATGACCATGATGAGTGAAGCCCTGCAAAAAGTTGCAGGAGACAAGCTTAGAAGTTTTCTCGCCGCAATGACTTCAAATGCTTTCAAGCGAATCCTAACCGGTCTTTGTGTTACAGCAATTATTCAATCCTCCAGTGCAACAACCGTAATGGTTGTAAGTTTTGTGAATGCCGGTTTGCTCTCTCTGTCCCAGTCTATTGGTGTTATCATGGGAGCCAATATCGGAACCACCGTAACGGCATGGCTGCTTGCATTGCTGGGTTTTCAGGGAAGCCTCTCTTCCATAACAATTCCGCTTATTGGCTTTGGCTTTGTATTTATGATGTGCAAGTCAAAGAAGAAAAAGTCTATAGGAGAGATGATTATAGGCTTTGCGCTGCTTTTCCTTGGCCTTGAATTTTTAAAAAATTCCGTTCCGGATTTAAATAATTCCCCTCAGGTAATTGAATTTATCCGCAAGTGGTCCAGCTATGGAAACTGGTCTATAATTCTCTATGTGCTGATAGGCACCGTGCTTACAATCATAATGCAGTCATCAGCCGCCACTATTGCTCTTACATTAGTTATGTGCAATAACGGATGGCTTCCTTTTGAATACTGCGCTGCAATGGTACTCGGAGAAAATATTGGAACAACAATCACTGCAAACTTGGCTGCAATGGTTGCTAATGCATCAGGAAAACGAGCCGCCAGGGCGCATACTATATTCAACGTATTTGGTGTCATTTGGGTCGTTACCTTATTTCATCCGTTTCTGAAGCTTGTCTCATGGGCTATTATGGGATTGGGCATGGATAATCCGCTAATGAGCGGAGCTTCCACTGTTTCACTTCTATGCTCTATTGCTATGATGCACTCTTTGTTCAACATCTGCAACACTATGATTTTGGTGTGGTTTACTCCACAGATTGTCAGTATTGTTACAAGAATGGTAAAGAGTCCAAAAGAGGAAGAGGTTTACAGATTGCAGTACATTCAAGGAGGTCCGTTAAGCACAGCGGAACTTTCTCTTGGCCAGGCAAAAGAGGAAATTTTGCATTTTGCTCAACTGTGCCGCAAACAATATGGCTATGCCAGAGAAGCTCTTAATACAGCGGATAATCAAAAATTTGAGGATCTTTACCGCAAACTGGAACACTATGAGCTGATCACGGACCATGTGGAATTTGAGATTGCAAAATACCTTAACAGCTTATCTGAAGGGGTTTTGAGTGATGAGTCCGCCAGAAGGCAACAGGCTATGTATAAGATAATCAGTGAGCTGGAGAGTCTTGGAGACAGCGGCTTTAACATGGGCAGAATTTTGCAAAGACGCAATGTACACAATACCACCTTTGACCAAACCATGTTGAAAAAGCTGAACTATATGATGGACTTGCTGGACAAGGGCTTTAATGCAATGGAAACCAACCTGAAACTTGGATATGACCATATTACGGATATATCAAATGCCCAAGATGCGGAACAAAACATAAATGAGTACCGCAACAACTTAAAAGAAGAACATCTGCTTAATCTGGAAAATAATTCATACGGGTACCTTACAGGAGTATACTACATGGACTTCATTAATGAGTGCGAGCATGTAGGAGACTTTATGATTAACATTTCAGAAGCCATAATTGAAATCAAATAGCCTCCTCCGGAACAAAGATACCGCTCTATCCAACCAGCCAAACCATTACATGATTTGCAAATACTTCATATTGCAATTCAAACTCCTCCTCTTCATTTTCAGTCTCGCCGTCTTCATTTACAATGTGCTCATCTACAGGATATTTAAAAACAGCATCCAAATTGCCTTCATCCCGCACGCTGAATTTTTTAATCTCCATATCTCTGGAGAAATCTACATCGTGTCTTCCCATTCTTTTATAAAGGGCCTCTTTTGCACACCAGTAAATTGCAAGCTGCAGCGTCCTCTCTTTTTTACGCTCATCATCGTTCTCCTTTTCATCCAGTAAATCATCCAGTTCATCTTCAGACAACGCCTTCTTTTCTACTGCAGAAAAATCTCTATCCAAACATTCAATGTCAATTCCCACATCCTCAGTTGGATTAGTGATAATTGCCACAAAGTTATTTGTGTGAGTGATGCTGATGTGCGTCATATCATTCATTAGATAAGGGCTTCCGTTATCATGATGCCCAAGGTATGCCGGCTCTTCAAACATGCTTCCAATAAGAGCCCTCACAGCCAGTCTCTCTTTTCTCAGCTGTGCGCTTTTAATAAGAAACAAATCATCCAGTTCTTCTTTAGGAACGCCTATGATTTTAAGGAGTTCTTCTTCCGTCTCTTTAATCTCCCAAACGGCAATCGTAGTTCCGTTTTTTAACCCTTTCTTAGTAAACAGTCCCATATATGTTTATGATATATTTTTATTATTTGTTATCATTTTACTCTCCGCGGTTTCCTTGTCGCTTTCATCAGTAATTTCTCCAACTATCTCTTCCAGAATGTCTTCCATGGTTACAATACCATCCATTCCACCATATTCATCAACTATTATTGCAAGATGTTTTTTCCTGGCGCGGAATTCTTCCAGCAAATCAATTGTTTTTTTAGACTCCGGCACAAAGTACGCTTCTCTTATATGACTATGCCAGTCAAATTTTTTTACTTGAGAGGTCTTGCTTATATTTTGAGCCCTGTTTTCAGGTAACAAAAAAGGCAGCATATCCTTGATATACAGGAATCCGCGGATATCATCCAATTTGTCTTTATAAACGGGCAGTCTGGAGAAGCCGCACTCTGTTGCAACTTTAATTACATCTGAATTGCTCATCTCCATACTCAAAGTTACAACATCAACTCTCGGCGTCATAACTTCAGTAACACTTTTCTTTGGCAATGAAAGTATTCTCTTAAGTATTTTTTTCTGTTCCGGATTAGAAGGGATTGTCATCTCCACCGCGCCGTTCAAATACTTATAAGGGTCCTCTTTAACATCCTGAGATACACCGATATCCGCATTTTTTGTAAAAAGTTCCATAAGTTTATTTATTGGAGCGGCAATGGGTCTCAAAACCGAGAGCGGTGCACTCATCATTCTAGAGAAAAATACCGGCCTGCCGGTACCAATAAGCTTAGGCATGGCCTCGCCAAACAGCACAAGAACAAATGTTACAACTATTGTGCATACAACAAATTCCAAAACCGGATGTCCCGTAAAATCAAACAATCTGGAAAGCAGTGCAGATGAGAGCAGAATTATTAGAATGTTTACCAGATTGTTTACTTGAAGAATCGTTCCAAGTAACTCATTTGGTTTGGAAATCAGATGAATAACCTTTTTGCTTCTACTATCTTCCGCCTTGCGCAACTTATCTGTTTCTTGCGGAGATAAAGAGAAAAAGGCAGCCTCGCTGCCACTCATAAGGGCGGAGCAAAACAATAAGAGGACTATGCATATCCCCATCAATAATGATGTTGCCTGACTGCTGCTAAAAAGAATTATTAAGCTACAACTGGGAGGTTCCACAGATTAATAAACGTATTGGTTAATACGCAAATATATAAAATTTCACCAATTAACTAAAATCTTGCGGCCAACCGGGTATATTCCGTCGTGATTATTATTTTCTGCTAAGAATATTTTCTAATAGAAAATAATTTATATATTTGCAGCATAAAACTACGCAGCAATGGAACCAATCTGTACTTTAAAAGAGGTATACAAAGAACTATACAAATTTGAAAAAGAATTCTCTGCAGAGAATGATATAACAATTAATGAGGCAATGCTGCTTTGCTGCATGAAAGAGGGAAAAGAACGCTCTGCAGGAGAAATTTACAAATATATTGGACTCTCTGCATCAAGAGGTTCCAAAATTATAACGGCCGCAGAGAAGAAGGGTTTTTTGGTGCGCTCAATTGCAAAGGAAGACCACAGGCAGATGTTGTTCAATTTATCGACTGTCGGGAAAAAGAAAGTTGAGCAAATGCAGAAAAGCAAAATGAGTACAAAACAATTATACAACATTATATTAAATCTGTTAAAATAAACACAATGAAATATTTGATTATAGGCGGAGTAGCCGGGGGAGCTTCGGCTGCCGCAAGATTAAGAAGATTAGATGAAAAGGCTCAAATTATTCTATTTGAAAAGGGGAATTATGTCTCTTATGCAAACTGCGGCTTGCCATACTACATTGGCGGGACAATAACAGACAGGGAAAAACTTTTTGTGCAGACGGCAAAAGGGTTTCACGACAGATTTAACATAGACATAAGAACAGGGCAAGAGGTAATTGCCTTACACCCTGAGAAAAAGAGCATTTCTGTTAAAGAATTATCATCAGGAAAGATTTATGATGAGAGTTATGATAAACTTGTTCTTTCTCCCGGAGCAGAGCCGATTAAACCAAATCTTTCCGGAATAAATGATGAGAGGATTTTTACACTCCGTAATGTCAGCGACACGGATAAAATAAAAATGTACATCAACGGACACCGGCCTAAAAAAGCGGTTGTGATAGGAGGCGGATTTATTGGGCTGGAAATGGCTGAGAATCTTCATTATGCAGGGGCGCAGGTTACTGTTGTAGAGATGAGCAACCAGGTAATGGCTCCAATAGATTTTTCTATGGCGGCAATTGTTCATCACCATTTAGTTTGCAAGGGGGTGAATTTAATTTTGAATGACGGTGTAAAAAGCTTTACGGGGCAGGGGAATTTTTTGACGGTAGATTTGCAAAGCGGCAAATCCGTTCAGGCGGATTTTGTTTTGCTGAGTATTGGAGTGCGCCCGGATATTGCCCTTGCGGAAAAGGCGGGTCTGGAGATTGGCAAGTTGCATGGAATTGCCGTAAATGAGCATCTTCAGACATCCAATCCTGATATCTATGCTATTGGAGATGCAATAGAAGTTGTGCATGGTGTAACGGACACGGCGGCTAAAATCGCCCTTGCCGGACCCGCAAATAAACAGGGAAGAATTGCGGCCGATAATATTGTTGAAGGAAACAGAGAAAAATATGAAGGAACTATCGGGACATCTGTAGCAAAAGTATTTGACCTTACGGTTGCCTCCTCCGGAGCTAATGCAAAGATGCTTAAGAGCGCTAATATTCCCTATGTCTCTTCTTGGACGCACCCGTCTTCACATGCGGGGTATTATCCGGGTGCGCTAAATATGGATATTAAAATCTTATTCTCTCCGGATAACGGAAGATTGTTTGGAGCGCAAATAGTTGGTTATGACGGAGTGGACAAGAGGATAGAAATGGCGGCTCAGGTGATTCAAAAGAGAGGGACCGTTTATGATTTGGCAAAACTTGAACATGCTTATGCTCCGCCTTTCTCCTCTGCAAAGGATCCTGTAAACATGGCGGGCTTTGTGGCTGAAAATATTTTGGAGCATAAAGTAGAAACCGTTACATGGAGAGATATAGAGACCCTTCCGGAAGATGTTGTTTGCGTGGATGTTAGAACTCCGGTTGAATACGGTCTCGGCTCTATTCCGGGATTCAAAAATATTCCGGTTGATGAGCTGCGCTCCAGAATGAGCGAACTGCCAAAAGACAAAATGATAGTTTTAACATGTGCTGTTGGCTTGAGGGGATATCTGGCTTACAGGATTTTAACTCAGAACGGTTATGCCAATGTTAAAAATCTGTCGGGAGGATACAAGACATGGGAGACTGCAACAGAGCCTTTGGAAAATGCAGAGAGCGGCAGTGCAAATTGCAAGTCTGAACCTGCTGAAAAACAGGTTGATAAGGTATTAATGCTGGATGCGTGCGGTCTTATGTGCCCCGGTCCGATTATGAAATTGAAAGAGGTTTATGAGAAAATGAAAGATGGAGAGACATTGCAGATTAAGGCAACGGACCCAGCGTTTGAGAGGGATGTACAGGCGTGGTGCAAAGTTGTCGGGGCAAAATTAAATTATGCCCGCACAGAAGGGGGAATTGTAAATGCGTCTCTTACAAAGGAAAAGCAGCAGGAAACGCCGGAATATCATTGCTCAATGGAAGGGAAGAACAAAACCTTGATAGTATTTAGCGACGATTTGGACAAAGCTCTGGCTTCTTTTGTTTTGGCAAACGGTGCTGCAGCAACCGGAAAGAAAGTTACTATGTTCTTCACTTTCTGGGGATTAAATGTTATCAAGAAGAATAATAAGCCGTATGTAAAGAAGGATATTTTTGGAAAGATGTTTGACTTTATGTTGCCGTCCTGCAGCAAACAACTTGGGCTTTCCAAGATGAATATGTTTGGCATTGGCAGCATTATGATGCGTCACATTATGAAACTCCGCCGCATAGACAGTTTGGAGAGTCTGCGCAAGCAGGCTATTGATAACGGGGTGGAAATGATTGCCTGCACTATGAGCATGGATGTAATGGGAGTAGCCAAAGAGGAACTGCTGGATAATGTTGTACTTGGCGGAGTTGCAAGCTATATGGAACGCGCAGAACAGGCGAGTATGAATTTGTTTATCTAAGATTATAATTCCAAACCTCTCAAAACAAACCCGATTATCACAAAAAACCTCGGAGAAAATTCTCCGAGGTTTTTTGTTCACGCCCTATGTTCCCAAGGTCGAAAGCCCGCGACCAGAACTAACATGCAACTTACTAAGGTCGGGTTATTCTTAATATATTTCTTAATAGTCTTTAATCCTGCGACTTATGAAAATGATTTAAAAAATCTTTTATACTCCTTTTAAGTTTTATCTTCCTCGTTGTCTTTTTATCCAAAACAGGATACGCTACCCTGATAAAATCTGCTGAAATTGAATCCTGGAATTCATAATCGTGTTCGTTATAATAATCTGCCGTATCCTTGGGCCCTATGACTGTACCCTTGGGAATGGGAAGATAGGTTATTCTCTCTTTCTGATACGCTATTATATACCTAATAGGTTTATATGGAAGCTGATAGACAACGAAATGATCGTATGACTTGATTTTGTGAAGGGAACTCGAATCCCGCGGAAGTAATTCATCAGTTATTTTAGATATTTTAGATGCATTAATAAAATCTTCTTTGATTTTATTGTTTGCAAAGCGAAAACCAAGACAAGAAGTTGCTTCTGGACTATAATAAAACACGTCAGCCCTTTTAAGAAAATTATTTACAGACCCCTTGAAGTAATTGATACTGGTGTCAGGAAATACATAATATTCTTCTGTTATCGAGTTATATCCAAGCACTGCGTCCCTAATGTTTATTTCCTTGACAAAGAAATTGTTAATAGTATCCGCTTTTTCTTCTTCTTCAATCATCTCTCTAATAAATTTATAGCTCACTCTATGTTTTGAACAATTCGACAGAAGCGGGATGAGAAATAATATCGTTATTATGGCATAGTGTTTCATGACTTTGTTTATAAATTAAGTCCTTGTTTTCTCAAAGCGTCATTAATAATCTCATCAATAGTTTTTTGAGATGGAACATTCCTTCTATTTGGATCCGTTAGATCTTTTGTCATTATTCCTTGATCGGTGTGTCCCGCTCCAAGCGTGTGCCCCATTTCATGAGCCCCCGTTTGACCATTTTGTGAATATTTCTCCTTGACAATTATATCTTCTCTACCGGTCGCAGATCCAGAAATTTCTCCATGACTGTCTTTATCGTTCTGTTGAATTGGTCATATGTTTGATCCCGACAAAGCATTAATTTTTTTTTGTTATCTCATTTCGATTTGATAGATATGTCTAATACCTCCTGCCTTGACGCTGTCTGCGCACCCATATCTCAGCATCTTTATAGTTGCTCGTTTTAAATTTTGTTTTTGTGGTAATGTGCAGAACCTGCTTATAAAGGAAGGCCATATGACCATATTGCTTATTACAACTTGTATCAACATAGTGTGGTATGAAGTAAAAACTAAATCCTTTTAAGTAGGCTAATATTTCTTTTAGATTGTCGCCAATATCAAATTCGTGGAGGGAACGCAGAGATATTCTGCCATAAAGGGTAAAATTGGCTGTACGGTGGCCCTTGATAACAAACCTGCGTAAATAATTTCCATTTTTAAACTTGATTTCTTTGGCTAATGTTTTCTTTTCATATTCATCAACTCCAAATTTTATAGTATCCTCATTCTTAATACCATAAAAGCTGTTATCAAAGTAGAAGAAATCGGTTGTCGGTCTACAGTATGTATAGAAGGCAACATCTTTTGTGGTGTTATTCTTTATGCTGATTTTAAGTCTTATGAGAGGGCTAACATCGCTTGCGATAGGTACACTTAAATTGTGCCAAATAACTAGTTGCTTGACTTCAATGACAATACTATCTTTTTTTTCTATAGGTGTTTGTACCACCCCAATATCTTTTATATGTATACCCCTTTCTTTGTAATTTAATATGTATTTACGCCCGCAACTGCAAAATACGGACATAAAAATGATAATAAGTATGCTGTTAAAGATTTTCATAGTTGTAATTTTCTATCATTTTTTTGTACTCATCAGTAGTCTTCTCATAGGTTGGATCTTGTTTTTGTCTGGCAATGGCATTACGTTCTTTCTCCCACTTATTGAAGTTTGTTTTCGAATCTTCGGCATGCTGTTTTTCATGCACAATTGTATTTTCAATATTTGAAGCAGTGTTTAGGTATGAGCTTATTTTTCCCATATTATTATTGTTGATATTAACCGTCATGGTTTCTTTTCCGCCAAACAATTTTACGCCAAATAAATAAATTTCAGCTGTTTTATCATATTGCATTACCACATTATTACGTAAAGTTATCCCGGCCTGAATTTTAACATTGTCCCACAGTCCTCTATTAGGCCCAAGTTGTTCGTTGTAATGGCTGACAATCTTACTAACTGCTTTATCAGAAAGATTTGCATCGGTTATTGAAACAGAGGTTCCCGTGTAAATATTTTTTGATTTATTGTATTTGGGATTATTAATTATTTTCACATAGTCTGTCTTCTTGTTGTCCTTGCCCAAAAAATTTCCATTTTTGTCAAAATAATCATCAATTAATTGTCCGGTTGGGTCTACATGAGTTATCGGACTATCCACACAGTACGTATAACCACTTGTTCCGTAATATTTTTCACTCAACGGATCAATCCTGGTCCACCGTCCTATCACCTCATCGTACATCCTTGCTCCGTAGTCCAGCCAGTTCACGTCTCCTGTGGTCTGTGTTTCCTTGCCGTTGTATTTCCATCTGTTTGAGGATGTTGTTGGGTACGTGTTCCCCGTTGTCATGCTTTTGCCGAACGGATAGTAATCGTTGCGTTCTACCACGTTGCCGCCTGCATCTGTTATTGCCCTTACGCTTCCCAGATGGTCCGTGGTGTAGTAGTACGGTGTAAGGGTGCCGTTTACGTTGATGATCCTCCCTCCTCCAAAGTCCGTGCTCTCAAATGCATAGCTTGTTCCTGTTTTCTTGAACACCATTGAGCCAAGATACAGATAACCGTTGGATGAGGTGTTGTCCGCTCTGTCTTGTACCATCACCTTGGTTCCGTCTGAAAGGTA
>DAIRSJ010000039.1:0-14094 GCA_036804445.1 Candidatus Egerieousia sp. | reverse complement strand
GTAATGATATTTGCTCTTGGAGCAATGTCATTTATTTTTGCAACATTCGGCGGCGTGATTTTCTGCAAGACTATTAACCTATTCTTAAAGGAAGGGAACAAATTAAATCCTCTTATAGGGAACGCAGGCGTATCTGCAGTACCGGATTCAGCACGTGTTTCTCAGACGGTCGGACAACAGTATGACCCTACCAACTACCTGCTTATGCATGCAATGGGGCCAAACGTTGCAGGAGTTATAGGCAGCGCCGTTGCGGCGGGTATTCTGCTTAGCTTTTTAGGATAAGATTATTTATTTTCACAGTAATTATTTGAAATAGAGAAATTTAAAACAATATAAAGATGCAAGACAAATTGCAGGAATTAACGGATAAATTGTACAAAGAAGGTTTGTCCAAGGGCAAAAAAGATGCAGATGAGATGCTTGCCAAGGCCAGACAAGAGGCGGCAAAGATTGTTGCCGAGGCGCGTGAGGAAGCTGATGCTCTTATGCTTAAAACTCGCAAAGAGTGTGAGAACTTGAAAATGAAAGCGGACGGAGATATTAAAATGGCTTCCGTTCAGACGCTTGCAACCGTACGTCAAAAAATTGAGCAGGCCATAACTGCCAAAAGCATTGCGGAACCCATTGCCAAAGGCCTGAGCGAAAAAGAGTTTCTACAATCAATTATAAAAACGGCAGTTACTGCTTTTAATCCCGCTTCAGGAAAGCATACTTCACTGGATTTAATTCTACCTGATAGCAAAAAGCAAGAGATGGATGCTTTTGTAAGTGACGAACTTGCAAAATACTGCAATGCAGGGATTAATGTTTCTTATGATAAAAACATTGAGAACGGTTTTAAAATTGGTCCAAAGGGGAGCGGATATTACATCAGCTTCACTGATAAATCTTTTGAAAATATGATTTCAGAATTTTTGAGACCAAAGACCAAAAAACTCCTGTTTGGTGAATAATTACTATTACATAATCGGAGGATTGCCAGAACTTGCACCGGGCGGAGAAAACAATATGTTCAATTACGCCGCCGTGAGAGAGGAGATCTGGAAGCAATGTTCTCCTGAAGACAAGAAACTTATAGAGTTTTTAGAGGAAGGCTTTGATGAGGAGTCCCTTATAGTGGATTTCTATATTAAAGTTCAAGAAAGCCGCAGCATGTTTATTAAACGTTACTTTAGATTAGACCGCATTATACGGAATGCAAAAGTGACTTTTCTTGCCGGCAAACTTTTCAATGGAGATGAGACGGAAAACAAAGAACTTGTCAAAAAGTATTCTGTTGTTCTGCCGTCTGACCAAGAAATCGGATTCAATGAGAAGGAAGGCGTTGCTGTGACATTGGATAATTCTGATACTCAGAATATTGATGCAATCTTTCACACCTCTGATATTCTGGAAAAAGAGAGAAAACTGGATGAATTCAAGTGGAGCAAGATTAATGAATTCACCTCTTTTGATTTCTTTGATATTGATGTAATACTGGCTTTTCTTGCAAAAGGAAAACTTGTGGAGAGATGGAACAAGCTGGACAGGGAAACAGGCAAGGCTCTGTTTAAGAAACTTGTTGATGAGGTGCGCGGCACCTTTAAGGGTGTTGAGTTTAACACAGGCACAACAAATAAGGTTGTGTAAACTGTCGGGATAAAAAATTATAACAACAATAGATGAAAACAAAAGGTAAAGTCACAGGGATTGTATCCAACCTGGTATCCGTAGAAGTGGATGGTCCGGTTGCTCAAAATGAGCTGTGCTTCATTGACTTGGATGGAGTCAAGCTGATGGCCGAGGTGATCAAGGTCAATGGCAACACCGCTTCCACTCAGGTATATGAGAGTACTAGAGGACTTAAAGTTGGAGATCCCGTAGAATTTGAAGGGCGCATGCTGGAAGTCACGCTTGGACCGGGTTTGTTGTCAAGCAATTATGACGGACTTCAGGACAACCTTGCTACTATGAAGGATGTCTTCCTTAAGAGAGGAGAGTACACATCTCCTCTTGACTCAGAAAAAATTTGGGAATTTAAACCATTAGCACAACCGGGAGATAGAGTAGCTGCAGCTGACTGGCTGGGTGAAGTCAAGGAGGGTTGGATGCCTCATAAAATCATGGTACCGTTCTCATTTAAAGGAGAATACACTGTAAAGAACGTAGCGGCGCCGGGCAACTATAAAATTCACGATACTATGGCTGTTCTAACCAATGAAAAAGGTGAAGAGGTCAAAGTTGACATGACACAAAAGTGGCCGGTTAAGGTTGCCATAGACGGATATAAAGAGAAACCGCGTCCATACAAAATAATGGAGACCGGAGTGCGCGCAATAGATACGTTAAACCCTATTGCCGAAGGAGGTACGGGATTTATTCCGGGACCTTTTGGGTGCGGTAAGACTGTCATTCAACATGCGATTGCAAAACAGGCGGAGGCAGATATTATTATCATGGCAGCATGCGGCGAGCGTGCAAATGAGGTTGTTGAAATATTTGCAGAGTTCCCTGAGCTTGTGGATACTAGAACAGGAAGAAAATTAATTGAAAGAACAATTATAATTTGCAATACTTCCAATATGCCCGTTGCAGCCAGAGAGGCTTCCGTTTATACCGCAATGACAATCGGAGAGTATTACCGTGCCATGGGGCTGAAAGTCTTGCTGTTGGCAGACTCAACATCCAGATGGGCGCAAGCTTTGAGAGAGATGTCAAATAGAATGGAGGAGCTTCCGGGAGCAGATGCGTTCCCTGTTGATTTGTCATCTATTATATCTAATTTCTATTCGCGCGCCGGAATTGTTGTACTTAACAACGGCAACACGGGTTCTGTTACATTTATTGGAACCGTATCTCCTGCGGGAGGTAACTTAAAGGAACCCGTTACGGAATCCACAAAGAAATGCGCAAGATGTTTTTATGCGTTAAGCCAGGCAAGAGCGGACGGAAAGAGATATCCTTCCATTGATCCAATTGATTCATACTCAAAGTATCTGGAATATCCGGAGATTGAAGAGTATTTCTCAAAAAGAATAAGCCCGGATTGGGTTAAGAACGTATACAAAGCAAAGAACATAATACTAAGAGGTAAAGAGGCTCACGACCAAATCAACATCTTGGGAGATGACGGCGTTCCAATGGAATACCACACAAGATATTGGAAGAGCGAGCTTCTGGACTTTATTATTCTTCAGCAGGATGCATTTGATGCTGTTGACTGCCAGTCCTCATTGGAAAGGCAAGAATTCATGCTGAACAAAGTGCTGGAAATCTGCGATAAACAATTTGAGTTTGACAGATTTGAGCAGTGCGTAGAATACTTTAAGAACTTAATCAACATTATGCGTCAGATGAACTACGCCGCATTTAAGAGCGAGGATTTCAACAAGTATCTGAAGCAGCTGGATAAAACTTTGGAAGAAAATGGCAAATAAAGCTTTTCAAAAAGTATACACTAAGCTTGAGGCAATTACAAAGGCGACCGTTTCTCTTAAGGCAAACGGTATTGCCAATGATGAGCTTGCAAAAGTTGCGGGACGTCTTGCCCAGGTTGTAAAGATAAAGAAGGATTTAGTTACCCTTCAGGTATTTGCAGGAACGGAAGGTATTCCGACAAACGCAGAAGTTGAATTTTTTGGTGAACCTCCTGCGCTAAATGTAAGCGAGGAATTAAGCGGAAGATTTTTTAACGCATACGGTGACCCTATTGACGGCGGTCCAAAAGTTGAGGGAGAAAGAAGACACATCGGAGGACCAAGCGTTAATCCGTATAAAAGAAAGCAGCCTTCTCAATTAATCCCGACAGGTATTGCGGGAATTGACCTTAACAATACACTTGTATCTGGACAGAAGATTCCGTTCTTTGCGGACCCGGATCAGCCTTATAATCAGGTAATGGCGGATGTTGCATTAAGAGCCGACGTTGACAAAATCATCCTTGGCGGAATGGGGCTTTCTAATGATGATTACCTATATTTCAAACAGAAATTTGAAGATGAAGGCGCTCTAAACAAAATCATCAGTTTTGTCAACACAACAGAAGAACCGCCAGTTGAGAGACTTCTAATTCCCGATATGGCGCTTACGGCAGCGGAATATTTTGCAGTGGACAAGAATCAGAAAGTGCTTGTGCTGCTTACAGATATGACATTATATGCAGATGCTCTTTCCATAGTCAGCAACCGTATGGATCAGATTCCTTCCAAGGATTCCATGCCCGGCTCTTTGTATTCTGATCTTGCAAAAATTTATGAGAAGGCCGTGCAGCTTCCAGACGGAGGCTCAATTACAATTATTGCAGTAACTACTTTGAATGAAGGAGATATTACTCACGCTATCCCGGATAATACGGGATATATTACAGAAGGTCAGCTGTTTCTGAGAACGGATACCGATACGGGGAAAATTATAGTTGACCCGTTCCGCTCGCTTTCCCGTCTGAAACAGTTAGTGATAGGCAAGAAGACAAGAGAGGATCATGCCCAGGTAATGAACACAGGAGTAAGACTTTATGCAGATGCTGCTAATGCAAAGACAAAACTGGAGAACGGTTTTGACTTGAGCGATTATGATATGCGCTGTCTGGATTATGCTAAAGAATATTCAACCAAACTTCTTTCCATTGACGTTAACATCAAGATAGACGAGATGCTGGATACGGGATGGAAATTGTTTAAGAAATACTTCAAGCCTGAAGAGCTTGGAATTAAACAGAAACTTGTAGACAAATATTGGGACAAGGCTTAGCCTGTCGTGAATCTGTCTGCATAACAGCTAATTATGGCAATTAAGTTTCAATATAACAAGACGGCGCTTAACAACCTGAACAAACAGTTGAAGGTTAGAACCAACGCGCTCCCTACTCTTAAGAACAAAGAGAGCGCACTGCGTGTGGAGGTGAAGAATGCGAAAGTTAAGAGCCGGAAGTTACTGGATGAGCTTGACAAAGCCCTTAAGTCATACGATTATCTTGCCGCACTGTGGAATGAATTTGAACCGGGACTTATATCTGTTAAGGACGTAAAACTTAAAACAGAGAAAGTTGCGGGAATCAAGACACCCGGGCTGGAAAAAGTTGAGTATGATGTCAAAGAGTTTGATTTGTTCAAGAAGCCCCTTTGGTATTCTGACGGCGTGGGCATTCTGCAGAATCTTGCACAGATTGGCATTGAGTCTGAGATATACAAGGAGAAAATGAGGCTGCTGGACTATTCGCGTAAAAAAACTACGCAGAAGGTAAATTTGTATGAGAAGGTGCAAATACCCGGATACCAGGAAGCTATCAGAAAAATAAAGAGATACATGGAGGATGAGGAAAACTTGTCCAAGGCTTCTCAGAAGATTGTAAAAGAGAGACATGTGCTTGAGGAGGAAGATGAACAGCTTAAGGATTTGGGGGATAAAGTAGAGCGTAATTACATGGAGGCATCAGAGATAGATGACAGCGAGAGATGATTAAGAAGATGACAAAATATTCCTTTGTGATTTTCCACAAAGACGTTGAAGGATTCCTTAATGGTCTGCAAGAGCTTGGAGTAATGGATATTACACGCAAGAGTCGCCCTGTGGATGAAAAATCCAGAGATCTTTTTGAAAAGATTGCAAGGTGCAAAGCGTTAATCAGAGATCTTAAGGCAGTCAAAAAAGATGCGGAGAAAGAGAGTATAAAAATTGATACTCTTTCTAATATTATGCAGCCAAATGGCTCTGAGGATGAGGCTGTTATAGAGTATGACACAAATGCATTTGAGGAGAAAAGGAAACTAACTGCAGAGCTTGCAACTGCAAAGGGACAAGTAATGGAAGCGGCTCCTTGGGGAGAATTTAATCCGGAAAACCTTAATAAAATTAAAGAGCTTGGATACACACCTCATTTCTACTCCGTTTCAGAGAAAAAATTTGACGCTTCTCTTGGAGAGCAGTACCCGATGCAAGTACTTAACAATGACCGGGGAAAAATATACTTCATGCTGCTGTCCGCCAGGGGCGAGGAAATAAAACTTTCCACGCCGGAGGCAAAATTCCCTGAGAATTCCGTCAACCTTGCAAGAGAAGAAGTTGAAAGATTAAATAAAGAGATAGAGAGAAATAAAAAAATCCTTATAGATTTAACTTCAACTATTCCTGTATTGGAGAGAGCTCAGAAAGCTTTGGAAGAGAGAGCGGATTTATATCTGGCGGGAGAAAGTTCAAAGAAGGCGGCGGAAGATACACTATATGTCTTTGAAGGTTTTGCCCCTACCGAAGATGACAACAAGCTGGAGGAGTATTTCAACAATAATTCAGAAGGCGTTTACTATCTGAAAGCTATGGCAAAAGTTGAAGACAACCCTCCTATCTCTCTTAAAAACAATTGGTTTAACAGATTGTTTGAGCCAATCAGCGGAATGTACATGCCGCCAAATTACGGAGAACATGACCTGACCCCGTACTTTGCAATTTTTTACATGCTGTTCTTTGGATTCTGCCTTGGCGATATGGGATACGGTCTTGTAATCTTACTTACCGGAATATTTGTAACGTTAAAAACAAAAGGCATGATGAAGTCCATCGGCAAACTTGTTATTTGCCTTGGAATCGGCTCAATCATAATGCCGGCGGTAAACGGCGTAGTCTTTGGCTTAAGCATGAAGGATTTCTCCTTTATAAAAGGCACAGCATACGGCAACTTCCTTTTTAACGACATGCAGATGTTTTGGTTTGCAATCATCTTTGGCCTGGTTCAAATTGTGTTTGCAAGAATATTGAACGCAATTTTCACCATAAAGGAAAAAGGAATTGTACCTGCCTTGCCCATAATAGGATGGATTCTTCTAATAATCTGGTGCGCAATTGCTTATGCAAATTCCGTTTCCCACTTTGGAGTACCGTCCTGGTTCAAGTGGATTGGTGTTGCGGGAGCTGTTCTCATATTTTTCTTCACCTCAAACAGCAAGAACCCCCTTGCAAGATTCGGTTCCGGCCTGTATGCGTTCTATGATATTACGGGAGTATTTGGAGACACTCTTTCCTATATCCGTCTCTTTGGACTCGGAACATCCGGAGGCTGCCTTGGTTTTGTTGTGAATTCAGTTGGTGCACAGATAGGTACGGTGCCTTATGCAGGACCTGTAATTGCGGCAATTTTCTTAATTGCATGCCACACATTTGTATTGCTGATTTGTTGCCTTGGGGCATTTGTTCATCCAATGCGTTTGACATTTGTGGAATTTTATAAAAATGTAGGATTTGAAGGGGGCGGAAGAGATTATAAACCTCTTGCAAAAATTACAAAATAGCATCGCGACAGTTTATCTGTCGTGAAAAAAAAGAATATAATTAATTAAATAACAATAAATTATGGTAAATCTAGCATTAATTTTAGCTTACGTGGGACTTGGCATTATGCTTGCCGGTTCCGGTATGGGAAGCGCTGTAGGTGTAGTAATGGCAGGTAACTGCACAATTGCCGGCCTAAAGAAAAATCCGGATATGTTTGGAAAGGCAATGATTTTGTCCGCTCTTCCTGCAACACAGGGTCTTTATGGTTTTGCAGGATTCTTCTTAATGTATAACAGAATTAAGGCCTATTCCGGCCCTCTTATGGCAAACTTCACAATAAACATGGGCGGTGCGGTTTTAGCTGCGGGACTTGGTCTTGGACTTGTCGGTTATTTTTCTGCAATCAGACAGGCTGCCATTTGCTCAAACGGCGTTAATGAGATGAGCAACGGACAAGATGTTTTTGGAAAAACAATGATTCTTGCCGTATTCCCGGAGTTGTATGCAATTCTTTCATTTGCAGCAACTTTCTTGTGCCTACCTCCGGCGGTTTAAGCATAAGTAAAAATATTTTAAACCATTCCGCCAGTGTGACGAAATGATTTTTCATTAAGGAAAAGGAGTAGAATAAATGACATTAATTAAATCAATATCAGGCATCAGGGGGACTATAGGAGGAAAAGTTGGAGATTCTCTTACTCCGGTTGATATTGTAAAATTTTCTGCAGCCTATTGCGCGGAACTAAGAAAAAAATTTCCAAAGAAAAAAAGGCTTAAAGTTGTTGTAGGAAGAGATGCCAGACTGAGCGGTTCCATGGTACAGCAAATAGTCTGCGGTACGCTGATTTCCTGTGGGATAGATGTCATCAATGCAGGACTGGCCTCCACCCCTACCACTGAGATGGCGGTAATTTTGGGGAGAGCGGACGGAGGAATAATCCTCACCGCTTCTCACAATCCAAAGCAGTGGAATGCTCTAAAACTCCTAAATAACAAGGGTGAATTTCTCACCGCCGCAGAAGGTGCTGCAGTTGTAGAGACCGCTGATAAAGAGCGCTTTAATTTTGCAGAAGTAGATTCTATCGGGACCGTAGAAAATAAAGATTTTACTGATGCTCACATTGATGCGGTGCTTAAAAATTCGTTTGTTGACATTGAGGCAATTAGAAAGGCAAAATTTAAAGTTGTCCTGGACGCCATAAATTCTGTTGGCGGGGTTACAATGCCAAAGCTTCTTAAAAAGCTGGGAGTCAAATGTATAGAGTTAAACTGCAACCCAACGGGAAATTTTGCGCATAACCCTGAGCCGCTTCCAAAAAATCTCACACAGCTTTCGGCTATGGTAGTTAAGGAAAAAGCAAACCTTGGAATTTCCGTAGACCCTGATGTTGACCGTCTTGCATTTATGTGTGAAGACGGAACTCCGTTTGGAGAGGAGTACACTTTGGTCTCTTGCGCAGCTTACGTGCTGGAAAAGAAGAAAGGCCCTACCGTCTCAAACATGTCATCTACAAGGGCATTAAGAGATATTACGGAAGCCTGCGGAGAGAAATATTATCCCGCCGCCGTTGGAGAGGTTAACGTAACTACAATGATGCATAAGGTTGGAGCCGTTATCGGAGGAGAAGGAAACGGGGGAGTCATTTTCCCAGCACTGCATTGCGGCAGAGATGCTTATATGGGTGTGGCATTATTCTTAAGCAATCTTGCACATAAGAAAATTAAGATGACGCAGTTGCGCGCAACATATCCTCAGTATTTTATTTCCAAGAACAGAATAGAAATCTCAGAGCCAAAAGTGGCTGATGCGGTGTTAAAGAAAATTGCAGCATTGTACTCAAAATATGATATCTCAACAATAGACGGAGTTAAGATCAACATGGATGAAACGCGCAGTTGGGCGCAGCTTAGAAAATCTAACACAGAGCCAATTATACGTTTATACTGCGAGGCTCCTACAAAAAAACAAGTTGATGCTATTGCAAAAGATATAACTGCAAACGTAAGCGCCATAATTAAAAAATCGACTAAATAATTAACTTAAAAATCGCGACAGATTACTCATTACCTGTGTATTCTGTCGCGATTAATATTTTGATATGTTTTCATTTAGAACAAGTTCATTACTTCAGCAAGAAGACCTGGTGCTGCATAAAGGAAAATTGGGAGTCCTTTGCAATCAAACGGCATGGGACCCGGAAAAAGGTGAATATCTCTTTGAGACTCTGGCAAAAAGAGGAGTACTAAAAAGGGTCTTTACCCCAGAACACGGCCTGTTTGGGGAATTGCAAGACCAAGTAAAAATGAATGAAACCGATGTCTATAAGAACATGGGGCTCAAAGATGTAGAGTTTGTCTCCCTATACGGGAACAGCGAGAATTCTCTCTATGCGCAGGCAGACAAACTTACAGATTTGGATGCGCTGGTAATTGAACTTCAGGATGCCGGATGCCGCTATTTCACCTATCCCACAACAATTTACAATCTGTTTAATGTACTAAAGGACAACAATATCCAACTGACCGTTTATATAATTGACAGAGCAAATCCGGCCGGCCGACAGGTAGAGGGAAGTGCTCTCAGGGCCGGATACCGTTCCTTTATCGGAATTGAGGGAATACCTCACCGTCACGGACTTACAATTGGAGAGCTATCCTATTATTTTTACAACAAGATTGGGGCTAAATTTCCGTTGCACATAATATCTTACAGAGCATCAGCCGTTAACAAAGATTTGATGCCGTGGAGCATTCCGCCATCCCCAAATTTTCCGGGCTTTTTCACGGCTACATTTTATTCCGGTCAATGTCTTTGGGAGGGAACAAATGTGAGCGAGGGACGCGGAACCAACAGGCCTTTTGAAATTTTTGGGGCGCCGTTTATGGAAAACTTGCTGACTTTCAACACAGAACACAATTATTCAAACTGGAATGACACCAAAAACCCAATTGCAGATGAGGGAGTATACATGCGGTGGCTAAAATTTATTCCGACATTCCACAAGTTTGCAAATGAGTGCTGTTATGGTTTCCAACTGCTGCTAAATCCGGGGAAACAATATAATGCCCTGCTGCACAATTTACTCATAATGAGATTTATAAAAGATAATTGTCCGGACTTTAGATTCCGTCCCGGAAAATACGAGGCCGGGAATGATAAGACGGCAATAGAATTGTTGCTTGGAGATAAAGAACTTATAGATTTTGTACGGGGCAGCGGAGATTGGAATGAAGTAAAGGAGCACGTTAAGACGGAGGAGCAGAAGTGGATAAAGAAAACAAAGAAAATGCTGCTGTATGAAGATGAACCGCTCTTCAGAATCAAGTAGTTATTAATGTAATAAGTTGACCGCAGCGAGTTTAAAATGTTGCTATTTTTTGTTTCAAAGCAAAATAATTGTACATTTGCGCTCCAATTAAATAATAAAGATATGAGAAAAGGAATTCATCCCGAAACCTACCGACTTGTAGCTTTCAAGGATATGTCTAATGATCAGGTATTTATCACAAGGAGTTGTGAGACGACCAAAGAGACAATTGATATAGACGGTCAGACCTACCCTTTGGTAAAGGTAGAGATCTCCAGTTCATCTCACCCGTTCTTTACAGGTAAGATGAAACTTGTAGACACAGCCGGACGTGTAGATAAGTTCTACAGCAGATACAAGAAATACAATCAGAAATAATTTCTTGGCTTGACAAAGATTTAAGAGGTACATCACTGTGCCTCTTTTTTTTGTGTAAATTCGCCCGTCATATGGAAAAATCTGAAATAATAAAAACCATTACCAGGCTGGGTTGCGAGTATGATACTATAAGTCATTTCCGCGGCAAAGACCCCATCATTTTTCCGCGTCATTTCTATCTGCTATTCAATGCGTTACCGCCTGAGGAAAATTTTCCTGTTCCCGACAATTACAAGGTTCGGCTGCAAGATATTGAGATTGCTGGGATTATTGCGGCCCATCTTGCATGGGGCAGGAGAGCTATGATATTAAGGGATACAGAACGTGCAATGAATGAAATGCACTGGAAACCATACGAATATGTGATGGCAGGAAAGTACAGGAATGAAGATAAGAGCCTGCACCGCACCGTTAAGTGGAGCGAATTTGCAATGATATGCGGAAATTTGCGTAAATATTATGCTGAACATCAGACTCTTGAACCTCTTACGCCGGACCAGATCAGAGTTCAGATTTTTGGGCAGAAGAGTGCTTTAAAGATGCCCAATAAAAAAATTCACATGTTCCGCAGATGGATGGTACGCAATGACGGAGCGGTAGATTTGGGACTTTGGAAGACAATATCTCCGGCAGACTTAATTATTCCGCTAGATGTACATGTGCATGACACGGCGCTTGACCTTGGCATAACGGACAGAAAACCATCTGATTACAAAACAGCTAAAGAAATAACCGACTTTTGCGCCCGGGCATTTCCGGGTGATCCGTGCAAGGGAGATTATGCATTATTTGCATATTCCGTTGAGAATCCAAAACATAAAAATGAGAATACAAAACCAAAAAAGTCCAAAGCATCTAAACAAAAAAACTGTTAATAGCCGTTCAAATACAATTCTTGCCCGGTACACAGATGGTAAAAACCGTAGAATATAATATCATAAATGAAATCATGAAAAAACTCATAGTAATAATAGCTGCAGTATGCGCATTATCAGTTGTTTCCCTGACAGTCGCATATTCACAATCTTTGCAGGTTGCGGCAAAGGACAGTACGGTTTATGCAAAAATCCCGGATAAAATAAGGTTCTATGATAATTTTGAAAGCGGATCCGTTGGTGAGATAAAATTTATATCTATTGACACAACGGTCACATTATCAGGAGACTCCACACAGCATCTGACATATAACATAACCAGCCGCAAGGATCCAGTGAATCCTGTTGACAGCACACTGGACCCAAGCAGCAGATGGTACTACTTTCTAATGACAGGCGTTAAAGGAAAGTCTTTGACAATCAACATGTTTGACACAGACTCCCGTGCACCTTTCTACAGTTACAACGGCCAAAAGTGGCAGAGATATTCAAAAGACGAGGCATCTAAAACAGACGTCACAACAAAGACTTATGAGCGTGATTCCGCGTATGTTGCATACTATATTCCATACACCAACAAGTATCTGGAAGAGAGGATGCAGGATTGGAAATATAAAATGGGTGTTGCGATTTATTCCATGGGAAAGAGCAGAGAGGGCAGAGATATGAATACACTCATGATAACCAACACATACATTCCGGATAAAGGAAAAGTAAGAATTTACATGCACGGCAGAGTACATCCCAGCGAATCCCCTTCCAGCTGGAACTTGGACGGCATAATTGATTATCTCACAGGCAATAGCGCTTATGCAAAAGAGTTGAGAAATCATGCTGTTTTTTACATATTGCCATTTTCAAATCCGGACGGAGTTGCTCACGGATATTCACGTTGCTCATCCAGCGGTGTTAACTTGGAAGTTGATTACGGACAGCCGGATTCCCTTACTGAACCGGAAGTCAAAAACATTAAAAATTTCATAACTACAACAACTTACGGAGACAATCCTCTTGCGATGTTTCTGAATTTTCATTCGCAGATAGCTGACCGCGTAACCTTCTGGGTGCACAACGCAGAGACAACTACTGCGGAGTACTATAAAGATTTAATGCTTTTTGCAGCCCTTAACATTGACGGAAATAAATATTTTGACAAAAATTGTCTTAGCTTTTCCAATATGAATTCCAAGTACTTAGAGGGATTTTTCTGGGATAATTTCAAAGAGAAAACCATAGCGCTGACCTATGAAACACCTTACACATTTTACAATAAAAATGAAGAGGGTGATTGGGTAACGCCGGAAAATTTGAAAGAGCTGGGCATTAAAACCATATGGGCCATAGGTGATTATCTTGGTATTCCCAATCCCGACAGAATCATGGCCGGAGAACCGGACAGCGGCAAGGGCCTGGACAAAATATGTGACTACAATTACTTATTCTTCGGGGACGGATTTCTGCAGGCTTCAGAAGACGGAGCATCCGTAAAATACAAAATTAAAGATGTTCCTGAAGGGGATTATGTCGTTTACAAATGGGCTGTCGGTGAAAATAAAAAAATAAGCAATGACGGTGAAAACCAGTGGGTTAAATTATATGATCATCGTCAGGAGAGAATGGGAGACTTTGTAATAAAACTGAACGGACTATCCGCAGGCACGCGCGCAGATGAAATCATGCTGCTGAGAAAAGAGTAAACTTCTGCAAATTAATCTTGTACAACATTTTTTTAATACCTTTACATACGGAAATATAACAGCCTATAAAATGAAGAAACCAGGTCTCCTTCTCTCATTCGTTCCCGTTATTATACTTGTTGCAATAATAATTGTAAGCATCTTTGTCTACAAAGGTGAAATCACTTCGGGCCCTGCACAGATAGCTTTAATATCGGCAGCCGTTACCGGTGCACTAATTGCCATGATGAAGCTAAAAGTTCCGTGGGAGAAACTGGAGCAGGGAATGCTTGAAAATCTGAGTAATGCAGGAGTTGCAATTTTTATTCTGTTAATGATCGGAGCGCTGACGGCATCATGGATACAAAGCGGCGTTGTTCCATCTCTTGTCTATTATGGGTTAGAATTGATTAATCCGTCCGTTTTCCTGATAGTAATTTTTGTTTTCACTGCCGTCATATCTCTGATGATTGGAAGTTCCTGGACTACAATAGGTACCATTGGAGTTGCAATGATAAGCGCAGGTCATGTTTTGGGTTTCCATTCCGGGTGGCTTGCCGGCGCCATTATTTCCGGCGCATATTTCGGAGACAAAGTTTCGCCATTATCCGA
>DAIRSJ010000038.1:0-14250 GCA_036804445.1 Candidatus Egerieousia sp. | reverse complement strand
TCAGATACTTGTATCCATGGAAGTCTGTCTTTTCCAATTGCTTCTATCCATGCGTCACGGTCTTGGTCAAGGGATACACCGATGATGCCGAACCCTTTATTTTTATACTTGTAATAGATTCTTCTTAGAATAGGGTTGAATTGTCTGCATGGACCGCACCAAGATGCCCAAAAATCTATCATTGTAATTTTATTCTGCTTATAGATATCAGAAAACTTTACCGGATTTCCGCCTGCATCATTTTGTGTAAAATCGGGCGCTTGTTTCCCAATTGAAAATCTGCTCTGATTTTCCACGCTGCTTTTTATGATTTTAAAATACTTGTTATCAGCGTATTCCGGAATTGCGGCAAATTGCCTCATCATCTTTTCCGCGGAATCAGCCGGCGTAAAGTCGATTTGGAGTGCCTGCTGTAATAGGGCAAACATGGAGGTTGGATGTTTAGAAATATATCCTGTAAAAACGTTGTTAATTTCTGTGTAAACTTTTTCACGCATTATGCGGATAGAATCTTTTATCTTGTTGTCTGCCGTTGCAAAAACATTTTGTAAAGAATCAAGATGTGATTTCTTTATAATATTTTTTGCGACCGTATTTAATGAATCAACAACGTGCTGGGTTTTTCCTCCGGTTATAATTACCTCTTCCTTAGGATCTTGGGGAACCGTTATGGTGTAAGTGTCATTTTCAAGAAAGAAGGAACATATGCTTCTCTCACTCCCGGTCTTTGGGTCTATTCCCAAAAATTTTATGTACACAATATCCGGAGATTTAGCGCTTCCGGCAAACATTGCTTGTCCGTTTACAACGGATGCTGTGTCACAAATTGCATACTCGGATGTGTCTCCATTAGACATTATTATCCTTGCATCTGTCTTTAACTCAGGGGCTTCCCCTTCAAATTTGACAGTCACTTTATAACCGGATTCCTCTTTTTGCCCGCAAGATGCAATTACAATTGCAGCGGAAAAAAGCAAAAGAATTTTTTTAAAAGTATTCATCATTGGTCTCATATAAAATTATTCTGTTAAAAATGCAATGTCTATTTATCGTGTAATTACCTTAAAATAAGTGGTATATATACAATAATCCCGACAGATAATTTCTACATTAAACTGTCGGGATTAAAAGTATCAATTACTAATTGTCTCTGTTTTCCTCTTTTCCTTCTGCACTTGCTTTCATCTGAGACTCAACAGAATTGGCGGGTCCGTTCTCTTGCGTTGCCTGCATCATCCTGCGGTACTCATCTGCGGATGTGACAACTATCTTCTCATAATCCCTAAGTCCAGTACCTGCAGGTATCGGATGTCCGCAGATAACGTTCTCTTTCAATCCCTCCAAATAGTCTGTCTTTCCATAGATTGCAGCCTCGCTCAAAACCTTTGTTGTCTCCTGGAATGATGCGGCGCTCATAAAACTGCTTGTCTTTAATGCCGCTCTTGTGATTCCCTGAAGTATCTGGTTTGCTGTTGCAGCAACCGCGTCTCTTGCCTCTACAATCTTTAGAGCCTGACGTTTAAGTATTGAGTTTTCATCTCTCAGTTTTCTTACGGTTACAATCTGGCCGGCCTTAAGATTTTTGGAATCTCCGGCATCAAGAACAACCTTCTTGTCCCATAGCTCATCATTGCTCTTCATAAACTCTTGTCTGTCAACAAGCTGCTCCGGCAAGAAGCGGGTGTCGCCCGGATCAACAACATTCACTTTGCGCATCATCTGTCTTACGATGACCTCAAAATGTTTGTCATTAATCTTAACGCCCTGCATTCTATAAACTGCTTGAACCTCGTTGACGATGTATTCCTGAACCTTTGTAGGTCCCAGAATAGCAAGAATATCTGAAGGTGCAATTGCTCCGTCTGATAACGGATCTCCGGCTCTTACGTAGTCGTTTTCCTGAACAAGAATTTGTTTTGTCAACGGAACCAGGTAATGTTTCTCTTCTCCGCTCTTAGCTTTGATGATAATTTCTCTGTTTCCTCTCTTGATTTTGCCCATGATAACGTCTCCGTTAATCTCTGCAACTATAGCCGGATTAGACGGATTACGCGCCTCAAATAATTCAGTTACCCTAGGAAGACCTCCTGTAATATCTCCCGCTTTTGCACTGGCGGTTCTAGGTATCTTTACAAGTATATCTCCCGCTTTAACTTTCTGTTTGTTGTTCACCATGATGTGGGCGTTTACCGGTAAGTTGTAGCTCTTAAGCTCATTGCCGGCTGCGTCAACAATTCTGATGGCAGGGTTCTTATTCTTATCCTTAGACTCAATGACAACTTTCTCTGCATGTCCGGAGAATTCATCGGCAGCCTCAGACTTAAATGTCTCATTTTCAATCAAAGAGTCATACATTGCCGTACCTTCAACATCTGCAAGAGTAAGTGCATTATATGCATCCCATTCGCAAATCTTGTCACCCTTTTTAACGTTGTCGCCCTCATTAAAGTAAAGAGTAGAACCGTAAGGGACACGGTACTCCGACATTGTGATTTCAGTATTGGCATCAACAATTCTTACCTCCGTTGCACGGCCGGTAACAATTGTCTGTTTAACTCCATTGTCGCCTTTCTTGTCCAGGGTCCTAAGCTCTTCAAATTCCAGCTTACCGTCATACTTGGAAATTATCTCACTCTCAACAACAGCATTGGATGCAGTACCTCCGACGTGGAACGTTCTAAGTGTCAGCTGTGTACCCGGCTCTCCAATTGACTGAGCTGCAATAACTCCAACAACTTCTCCCTTCTCTACCATCCTGCTTCTTGCAAGGTTACGTCCGTAGCACTTAGCACAAACACCCTTCTTGCTTTCGCATGTAAGCACCGACCTGATCTCGACAGCTTCTATAGGCAGAGATTGAATTGTTGAGGCAATTTCCTCTGTGATTTCCTCACCGGCACCAATAATCTTCTCGCCGTTAAGAGGGTTGTAAATATCATGGACAGTGGTTCTTCCAAGGATTCTGTCATAAAGAGTCTCTACAACTTCATCCTTATTTTTAATCTCTGTCGCCACAAGACCTCTTAGAGTTCCGCAATCTTCCTCTGTAATAATCACATCATGAGACACATCTACAAGACGCCTTGTTAGATATCCTGCATCTGCCGTTTTCAACGCGGTATCAGCCAAACCTTTACGAGCACCGTGAGTGGAGATGAAATACTCCAACACAGAAAGTCCCTCTTTAAAGTTTGCAAGAATAGGGTTCTCAATAATTTCATTTCCTCCGGTTGCTCCGGATTTCTGCGGCTTAGCCATCAAACCTCTCATTCCGCAAAGCTGACGAATCTGCTCTTTAGATCCGCGGGCTCCGGAATCCAACATCATCCATACCGGATTAAATCCTTGATTATCAGCAGAAATTTCCTTTACAACTATATTGGACAATTCATTATTTACATTTGTCCAGATGTCAATGATTTGGTTGTAACGCTCATTATTTGTAATAAGACCTGCGTCAAAGTTTGCCTTGACGGCGTCAACTTTTTTGTACCCTTCATTAACAAGTTTCTCTTTCTCTACAGGGACAATGACGTTGTTGATGTTGAAGGACAAACCTCCTTTAAACGCCATCATATATCCCATTGCCTTTACATCATCCAAAAACTCCGTAGCTCTTTTTGCTCCGCAGACCTTGATGACAACACCGATAAGGTCTCTTAAAGATTTCTTGTTAATTACCTGATTAATAAATCCAATCTCTTTTGGAACTACTTGATTGAAGACAACTCTTCCTGCGGTAGTTTCTTTGATTTCATAACCTTTGGACTCATCCATGAGGTCTTTTGGAAGTCTTACGTGAATGACAGCGTGCATATCCAGGTGCTGTTCATTAATAGCAATCACAACCTCCTCCGGACCATAGAAATACATTCCCTCTCCCTTGACACCTTTCCTTGGCTTTGTGATGTAATAAAGGCCAAGAACCATATCCTGTGAAGGAACGGTAATAGGTGCTCCGTTTGCAGGGTTAAGAATGTTATGAGTACAAAGCATAAGCAACTGAGCCTCAAGAACTGCAGCATTTCCTAACGGCAGATGGACAGCCATCTGGTCACCGTCAAAGTCGGCGTTGAAAGGAGTACATGCAAGAGGATGCAGCTGAATAGCTTTTCCTTCAATCAATTTAGGTTGGAATGCCTGGATACCAAGCCTGTGCAAAGTAGGGGCACGGTTAAGCAAAACAGGATGGCCCTTCATTACGTTCTCCAGAATATCCCAGATAACAGGGTCCTTTCTGTCTACCATTTTCTTTGCGCTCTTGACTGTCTTTACAATGCCTCTCTCCAGCAGTTTGCGGATAATGAACGGTTTGTAAAGTTCAGCGGCAATGAATTTTGGAAGACCGCATTCATGCATCTTAAGTTCCGGACCAACAACAATAACTGAACGTGCAGAATAGTCAACACGTTTACCAAGCAAATTCTGACGGAATCTTCCCTGCTTTCCCTTTAAGGAATCAGATAAAGATTTAAGCGCTCTGTTTGCTTCTGTCTTTACTGAATTGGATTTCTTGGAGTTATCAAACAGAGAATCTACAGCTTCCTGCAACATTCTCTTCTCGTTTCTAAGAATCACCTCAGGAGCCTTAATCTCAATAAGTTTCTTAAGTCTGTTATTTCTGATAATGACTCTTCTGTACAAGTCATTCAAATCGGAAGTAGCAAAACGTCCTCCGTCCAGTGGAACAAGAGGTCTTAAATCAGGAGGGATTACAGGGATAACCTTCATAATCATCCACTCCGGCTTATTGATATCTTTTGAATCTCTGAATGCTTCTATAACGCTCAGTCTCTTAAGAGATTCTGCTTTTCTTTGTTGAGACGTCTCATGCTCAAGGCTGCTTCTTAATGTATAAGAAAGCTGATCAAGATCCAGTTTTGCAAGCAGTTTATAGATGGCATCTGCTCCCATCTCTGCAATAAATTTGTTGGGATCATCATCCGTCAACTGCTGATTCTCTTTTGGAAGGGTGTCAACAAGTGCAAGATATTCATCTTCAGTAAGAAGATCCAACTCTTTTGTTCCTTTTTCCGCTGCAATACCAGGTTGAATAACCACGTACCTCTCATAATAAATTATAGAGTCCAGCTGCTTGCTCTTAATGCCAAGCAAAGCCCCAATCTTGTTAGGATTAGAACGGAAATACCAAATGTGAGCAACCGGAACGGTGAGGGTTATATGGCCCTCTCTCTCTCTGCGGACTTTCTTCTCTGTTACTTCTACACCGCAACGGTCACAGACAATTCCGCGGTAGCGGATTCTCTTATATTTTCCGCAATAGCACTCGTAATCCTTTGTAGGACCAAAGATTCTCTCGCAGAACAAACCGTCTCTCTCCGGTTTGTATGTACGATAGTTAACAGTTTCCGGTTTCAAAACCTCGCCGTGTGATCTCTCCAGAATTTCCTCCGGAGATGCCAGACTGATTCTAATCTTGCCGAAATTGGTCTTAACTTTATTATCTTTCTTTAAAGGCATATTTATTAATTTTTTAATCTAAGTGAATGCTTAAGCCCAAGCCTCTAAGTTCATGCAACAATACGTTAAGTGATTCCGGAATACCGGGTTGAGGCATTGGCTCACCCTTAACGATTGCTTCATATGCGCGGCTTCTGCCCGTGATATCATCTGACTTGATTGTAAGAATTTCTTGCAGAATATTTGCAGCTCCAAACGCCTCAAGAGCCCAAACCTCCATCTCTCCAAATCTCTGGCCTCCCAACTGAGCCTTGCCGCCCAGAGGCTGCTGAGTAATAAGAGAATAAGGTCCTGTAGAACGAGCGTGCATCTTGTCATCTACCATGTGGTCAAGTTTAATCATATATATAACTCCCACCGTAGCAGGCTGGTCAAACATTTCGCCCGTGCCGCCATCTCTTAGCCAAGTTGTTCCATATCTTGGAAGTCCTGCTTTATCCGTGTAATTGCAGATATTCTCCAAAGAAGCGCCGTCAAAAATAGGGGTGGCAAACTTAAGTCCAAGCTCACGTCCGGCCCATCCTAAAACTGTCTCATAAATTTGTCCAAGGTTCATACGAGAAGGTACACCAAGAGGGTTCAAAACAATATCCATAATTGTTCCATCCTCCATGAAAGGCATGTCCTCATCGCTGACAATCTTGGCAACGATACCTTTGTTTCCATGACGTCCGGCAACTTTATCTCCAACCCTAATCTTTCTCTTCTTTGCAAGATAAACCTTTGCAAGTTGAGTAATTCCGTTTGGAAGCTCGTCGCCGATAGTGATATCATATTTCTTTCTCTTGTTCTGAGAATCCAAAACTTTGTACTGAATTAAGTAGTTGTTGATCAGCGCCTTTATCAAAGTGTTTGCATGCTTGTCGGAAGTCCACTTGGTAGGATTAATATTCTCATAATCAATCTTATCCAAATCTTCTCTCTTAAATAAATCTCCCTTAGGGATAATGAGAGTTCCGTACATGTCGCTTATGCCTAGAGATGTTTTTTTAGAGGTAAGGGTCATAAGTTTATCCAGGAAGGTGCCTCTTAACTCCTTAGCCTTTTTCTCAAATTCTTCATCGGCTTTTGCAACACCATTCTTCTGAGTAGCTTTAAGTTTCTTTCTTTCCGCTTCTGAAATCTTTCCAGAGCCAACTTTCTTAAACAATCTCTTTCCGATGACGGTACCTGTAAGTGAAGCAGATGCCTTTAATGAAGCATCTTTAACATCACCTGCCTTATCTCCAAAAATTGCTCTTAAAAGTTTCTCCTCAGGAGAAGGGTCGGTCTCACCCTTGGGGGTGATTTTTCCTATTAGGATATCTCCGGGCTCAACAGAAGCTCCAACTCTGATAATACCGTTTTCATCAAGATTCTTTGTTGCATCCTCGCTGACATTTGGAATATCCTTTGTCAGTTCTTCCGGACCGCGTTTAGTATCACGTACTTCCATGATGTATTCATCTACATGCACAGAAGTGAAAATATCCTCGCGGACCATTCTCTCACTCAAGACAACCGCATCCTCATAGTTGTAACCTTTCCAAGGCATGAAAGCAACCTTTAAGTTTCTGCCAAGAGCCAACTCTCCGTTTTGAGAAGCATAACCCTCAGTCATAATATCTCCCTTCTCAACCTTTTGTCCTTTTCTTATGATAGGTTTCAAGCGGATTGAAGTGCTCTGGTTTGTCTTTCTATACATCGGCATCTTGTAAACAGTAACATCAGATGTAAAACTTACAAACTTCTCATCTTCTGTTCTGTCATACTTGACGTGAATCTCATTTGCATCAACAAAAACAACTTCTCCTTTTCCTTCTGCAGCAATCTGAGTTCTTGAGTCTCTGATGATTGGCTCTTCCAAGCCTGTTCCTACAATAGGAGCTTCAGGGCAGATAATAGGTACCGCCTGACGCATCATGTTAGAACCCATCAACGCACGGTTTGCATCATCGTGCTCCAAGAACGGAATAATAGATGCGGCAAGAGAAGCAATCTGATTAGGTGCAACATCAATCAGGTGAACATCTTTCTTTCCTACAACAGGATAATCGGCCTGCCATCTGCACTTGATTCTGTCATCCAAAATCTTTCCGCTATCGTCAAGATTTACATTGGCCTGTGCAACCATCTGATTCTCTTCTTCTTCTGCACTCATATAAACAACGCCTGAAGGTGCAAGGTCAACAACTCCGTCCTCAACTTTTCTATACGGAGTCTCAATAAATCCCAGATCATTTATTCTTGCATAAACGCAAAGAGAAGAGATCAATCCAATGTTAGGACCTTCTGGCGTCTCAATGGGACAAAGTCTTCCGTAGTGAGTATAGTGAACGTCACGTACCTCAAACCCCGCTCTGTCTCTGCTAAGTCCGCCGGGACCTAGAGCCGACAGCCTTCTCTTGTGAGTCATCTCCGCAATAGGGTTGGTCTGGTCCATAAACTGTGACAGCTGGCTAGTACCAAAGAATGAGTTGATTACAGAGGATAGAGTTTTTGAATTGATAAGCTCAATAGGGGTGAACACCTCATTGTCCCTCACATTCATTCTTTCCCTGATAGTCCTTGCCATTCTTGCCAGTCCAACGCTGAACTGGTTTGCAAGCTGCTCTCCAACCGTACGGATTCTTCTGTTGCTCAAGTGGTCAATATCGTCAACACTTGCCTTTGAGTTAATCAGCTGAATCAAATAGCGGATGATCTCTATAATATCCTGTTTTGTCAACACCCTCACATCCGGAGATGTTGTCAAATTCAATTTCTTATTAAGTCTGTATCTCCCGACAGCTCCCAAATCATATCTCTTGTCCGAGAAGAAAAGTTTTTCTATAACATCCTTTGCAGTAGCTTCATCCGGTGGTTCTGAATTACGCAACTGTCTGTAAGTATAGAAGATTGCGTCTTTCTGAGTGTTGCAGACATCCTTCTGCAAGGTGTTGTAAATTATTGCATATTCCGCCGCACTTGCATCCTCGTTGTGAATCAGGATGTAAGAAACGCCGGAATCTATAATTTTATCAATTAAATCTTCCGTTAGAACGGTCTCTCTTTCAACAACAATTTCAGTCCTCTCAATGTACATAACTTCACCGGTATCTTCATCGGCAAAGTCCTCGTTCCATGTTTTTAATACTCTGGCAGCAAGGGTTTTACCAACGCATTTTGCCAGTTCGGACTTAGTGGCCTTAACTTCCTGTGCAAGTCCGAAAATATTTAATATATCCTTATCGCCCTCAAAGCCGATTGCTCTAAGCAGCGTGGTGACCGGTAATTTTTTCTTGCGGTCAATATATGCATACATGACATTGTTAATGTCTGTCGTGAACTCAATCCAAGAACCCTTGAAAGGGATAATTCTTGCCGAGTAAAGTTTAGTTCCGTTTGTGTGCATGCTCTGGCCAAAGAATACTCCGGGAGAACGATGCAACTGAGAAACTACGATTCTCTCAGATCCGTTTATGATGAATGTACCCTGAGGGGTCATGTAAGGAATGGTTCCCAGATAGACGTCTTGGATAACTTGTTCAAAATCCTCATGTTCCGGGTCAGTACAAGACAATTTCAGTTTTGCTTTAAGAGCAACACTGTATGTCAGTCCTCTGTCCAGACACTCTTCCATGGAGTACCTCGGCGGGTCAATGAAGTAGTCAATAAACTCTAGAACAAAGTTATTGCGCGTATCTCTAATTCCTTTAGGATCTGAATTCTGTGAGAAAACCTCTTGGAAAACCTTATACAATCCCTCGTTTTTCCTGTTTTCTGCCGTTGTATCCAACTGGAAGAAATCTTTGAAGGATTTTAACTGCACCTCAAGAAAGTCCGGGTAGTCAAGAAGGGTTTTAGAGGTTGCGAATGAAATTCGCTTATTATTAGTGTTTTGCAACATTGTGTTAAGGTTAGTTGATAATAAACTTAAAAAACGACAAAAAGGTTTAGGGCTAAATGCCCTAAACCTGACTACGTCCTGTTAGGCAGGGAGGGATGAAATAATAAACTTGTTCAAACTAATACTTCAAGTTATTTAATCTCAACCTCTGCACCAGCCTCTTCCAGTTTTGCCTTCAACGCTTCAGCGTCTGCCTTGGAGATTTTCTCCTTAACAGCCTTAGGCGCACCGTCAACTAGATCCTTAGCTTCTTTTAGTCCAAGACCTGACAGCTCCTTGACAGCCTTAACAACCTGTAATTTAGCTTGTCCAGCTGACTTAAGGATAACGTCAAATTCAGTTTTTTCTGCAGCAGCAGGTGCTCCTGCAGCAGCAGGACCGGCAACAGCAACAGCAGCGGCAGCAGGCTCAATGCCATACTCCTCTTTAAGAACTTTAGCTAACTCTTGTACGTCTTTTACTGAAAGATTAACTAAGTCTTCTGCAAATTTTTTAATATCTGCCATGATTTTTAATTTTTTATGTGTTAATAATTATTTCTTCTCTTCTAGCGTTTTTACAATGCCTGCAATCTTGCCGCCGCCCTGTGACTGTAGGGCAGAAATGACATTCTTAACAGGAGACTGCAACAACGAAATGATGTCTCCAATAAGTTCATTCTTGGACTTAATGTTGTAAAGTGCATCAAGATTCTCAGCGCCAATGTATGCACAATCCTGAACAAAGGCTCCTTTAAGAGCCGGCTTGCCTTTTCCGTCTGCAGCGCTAAAGGATTTGATAACCTTAGCGGGTGCGTTTGGAACCGTTGTGAACATAATTGCCGATGAACCTTTCATCAAAGGCTCAAATCGTTTAGGCTCCTCTATTCCACTCTTTTCCAAAGCTTTAGAGAATAGGGTGTTCTTAACTACAAGCAACTTGATTTGCTGCTTAAAGCATGTACGTCTCAACTTTGCGGTCTGAAAGGCATTAAGTCCCTCGATATCTGTAATATAGAAATTGGGGTTCTCCTTAATGAGGGCTGTCAAATCTTCAATAATCTGTGATTTTTTCTCTTTCTTCATAATTTTTCTCCTCCAAATTATTCAGATTCAGCGGCGCCAAATGCCTTAGCATCAATTGCAATACCTGGACCCATAGTTGATGAAATAAAAATGCTCTTAATATATGTTCCCTTAAGAGACTGAGGTTTCAATTTAACAACCGTGTTTAAAAACTCTCCGGCATTTTGTGTCAGCTGCTCCGCAGTAAATGAAACTTTTCCTACGCTTGTGCATATAATGCCCTGTTTGTCAACCTTGAAGTCAATCTTACCGGCCTTAATATCCTTAACTGCAGCTGCTAAATCCATAGTTACAGTGCCTGTCTTAGGGTTAGGCATTAAACCTCTTGGTCCCAGGACTCTTCCAAGGGCGCCAACTTTAGCCATAACAGTAGGGGTGCAGACAATGACGTCAACGTCAGTCCAGCCTCCCTTTATTTTTTCTACATAATCGTCCAAGCCTACATAATCAGCTCCGGCTTCTTTAGCCTCAGCCTCTTTGTCCGGCGTGCACAATACGAGTACTCTTACCTTTTTGCCTGTTCCGTTAGGAAGGGTAACCACGCCTCTGACCATTTGATTGGCCTTGCGCGGATCTACTCCAAGACGTACAGCAACATCTACCGAAGCATCAAATTTAGTATAGGTAGTCTCCTTTACTAAACTGCAAGCCTCAGCCAACTTGTACTGTTTTCCGGGCTCAACTTTAGCCCCGGATACTTTTTGATTTTTAGTTAGCTTACTCATTGCGTTTGATTTTATTTAACATCGGCAGGGAATGTTCCCTCTACAGTAATACCCATGCTTCTTGCAGTACCTGCAACCATCTTCATGGCTGACTTAAGGGTAAAACAGTTAAGATCGGGCATTTTGTCCTCTGCAATTTTTTTAACCTGATCCCAAGTTAATTTGGCAACCTTCTTTCTATTAGGTTCAGCAGAACCCGACTGAATTTTAGCAACCTCTTTAATCATCACGGCTACAGGAGGTTCCTTTACAACAAAGGTAAAAGACTTATCTGTGAATACGGTGATGATGACGGGAAGCGTCTTGCCGGCTTTCTTTTGGGTAAGCGCGTTAAATTGTTTGCAGAAATCCATAATATTCACTCCTTTGGAACCTAGTGCCGGTCCTACGGGAGGTGAGGGATTTGCTGCACCGCCTTTAATTTGTAATTTAATTAATGCGGCAACTTCTTTAGCCATAATAAATTTGTTTATTCTTTAACTACTTGAACAAAGTTAAGCTCCAGAATAGTCTTTCTTCCAAAAATCTTAACCATAACTTTCAACTTCTTCTTGTCTTCCAAGATATCGTCGATTGTTCCGTCAAAACCATTGAAAGGACCATCGATAACTTTTACAGGTTCGCCTTTGACAAATGGCGCTGCATTCTCCTCTTCTTTTTCAGCCATCTCATCTACTTTTCCAAGCAGTTGATAGACCTCGGAGTCACGCAAAGGAACAGGTTCTTTCTCCTTGCTACCCTTCTTGATAATCTCTGTCAGAAAACCCGACACAAAAGGAATATCACGGATAATATGTTGAATTTCACCCGTTAGGCAGGACTCAATAAAAATATATCCAGGAAAACAAATCTTGTTGGTGATATATTTCTTCTCGTTCTTTACCTTGTAGACTTTCTCGGTTGGAACAAGGACCTGAGTTACATAATCTTCTTTGTTGAGTCTTTTAATCTCATTAATTATGTACTCCTGAGCCTTCTTTTCTTTTCCGCCCTGCGCTCTTACAACGTACCATTTTTTTGCCAGCTCACTCATTATACAACTGTTATTAATCTGTTACGCAAATTAGTAAAGCATATTATAAATGGCCGTCATTATGTTCTTGAACGCAATGTCCATCAAGAATATAAGCACTGCAAATATTAGTGTTGTCACCATTACCACAATAGCTGAATTCTGCAACTGCGCCCAAGTAGGCCAGGTGACCTTCTTGGTCAACTCTGTATAAGCCTCTTTAAGATTATAACTTACTTTGTTCATTTAAATTTTAATTATGGACTCGGCAATTGGAAGCTTTGCATTGTCCTATTAAAACGTGAATCAAATCGTAACATCTGATTCAGTGCAGGGACAGAGCGATTCGAACGCCCATCAGCGGTTTTGGAGACCGCGATTCTACCCTTGAACTATGTCCCTAAACTAACCCCTGCGCCTAATCCTTTTGTGCTTTGCAAAAGGCTAAGACTCAGGGATTTTATAGATGCTAAACTATCGCGAGCACAATAACGCTCCCAATAGACTATTCTAGTATCTTGGTTACCTGTCCGGCGCCTACAGTTCTGCCGCCCTCACGGATAGCGAACTTAAGTCCTTCTGACAAAGCAACCGGGTAGATCAACTCTACTTGGATAGTTACATTATCACCGGGCATTACCATCTCAACTCCCTGAGGAAGATCAATCTCTCCGGTTACATCCATAGTACGGATGAAGAATTGAGGACGATATTTATTCTTGAACGGAGTGTGACGTCCGCCTTCCTCTTTCTTCAAGACATAAATCTGCGCCTCGAATTTCTTGTGAGGAGTAACGGAACCAGGTTTTGCAACAACCATTCCTCTCTTAAGGTCTTTCTTGTCAATACCTCTTAGAAGCAAACCAACGTTATCGCCTGCTTCACCTTCATCAAGAATCTTGCGGAACATCTCGACACCTGTTACGACAGTCTTCTTAGGCTCGTCGCCAAGTCCGATAAGTTCAACCTCATCACCAACCTTGACAATACCTGTCTCAATTCTACCTGTAGCAACCGTGCCACGGCCTGTGATTGAGAAGATATCCTCTATAGGCATCAAGAATGGTTTCTGATTATCACGAACAGGAAGCGGAATGTACTCATCGACAGCGGCCATAAGATCCATAACCTTCTCTTCCCATTTCTTGTCTCCGTTAAGGGCTCCAAGAGCTGAACCTCTAATTACAGGGGCATTGTCTCCGTCATACTGATAGAAAGAAAGAAGCTCTCTAACCTCCATCTCTACCAAGTCCAGCATTTCAGGATCGTCAACCAAGTCAACTTTATTAAGGAATACAACAATCTTAGGAACGTTTACCTGACGTGCCAATAGAATGTGCTCTCTTGTTTGAGGCATAGGACCGTCGGTAGCAGCTACAACTAGGATGGCGCCATCCATTTGTGCAGCACCTGTAACCATGTTCTTTACATAGTCAGCATGCCCCGGGCAGTCAACGTGAGCATAGTGACGATTAGCCGTCTGATACTCAACGTGTGCGGTGTTAATGGTAATACCGCGCTCCTTCTCCTCAGGAGCATTATCAATCTGATCAAAAGTCTTGATCTCATCGTCTCTGGAGAAACCTCTCTCTGCAAGCACCTTGGTGATAGCTGCAGTTAAAGTGGTTTTGCCGTGGTCAACATGGCCAATTGTACCAATGTTAACATGGGGTTTATCCCTCTTAAATACTTCTTTTGCCATAATAATATATTATTAATTAATTAATATTAATTCCGAAACAATGCCCTTCTAATCTCCTGATAATCAATGCCAAGTAGAGCCGACATCGGGACTTGGACCCGAGACCTCTTCCTTACCAAGGAAGTGCTCTACCTCTGAGCTACGTCGGCCTTCTTAGAGCGGAAGACGGGGTTCGAACTCGCGACCCTCAGCTTGGAAGGCTGATGCTCTACCAACTGAGCTACTTCCGCGGTAAAAATTTTGTGGAGAGGGAAGGATTCGGACCTCCGAAGGCATAAGCCAGCAGATTTACAGTCTGCCCCAGTTGGCCACTTTGGTACCTCTCCGGTTGCACAAAAAAATAGAGCCGATGGAGGGATTCGAACCCCCGACCAGCTGATTACAAATCAGCTGCTCTG
>DAIRSJ010000037.1:12278-15107 GCA_036804445.1 Candidatus Egerieousia sp. | reverse complement strand
GTTCCCTGATGCAGGACAAAGATGCTGTTGCCGGTGGTATTGGGCGCGCTCTTGACATTTCCGATGTTGTTCATGACAATCGCAGAATCGGAACTGTTCGCACGGACTGCAAGGTCTACGGAAAACAGCAAAGAAACTATCGTGAAGAAAAGAATACAGCAGGAGATTATGAAATTGACCTTTCTTGCACGCCTGCCGCCCACAAATTTAAAGGCAAGAAAAAATATCAGGGTAACACATAGCAAGATAAGTGAAAGCATTGCCCACCCGTTGGAAGACAATGAGTTGCGCACGTTCTTAACCCACGTCACAAAGATAAAATCCGGCACTTCCTCTATCTTATCCAATGTCTGCGCGCTTGCCATTTGCAAATTGATCCTTGCATCAGAATTTGCAGGATCCAGCTTAAGGGTCCTCTCGTAGTAAAGGATGGCCTTGCCGTTTTCCTTAAGTCTGTAATAGGCATTCCCCATGTTGTAATAAAGTGCGGCGGAAGCAAGCCCCTGTTTTTCTATCCTGTTGTAATATTGGACGGCATTGTTGAACTCCCCCATGGAGTACGCTTCATTGCCCTTGGCCCACAGGGAGCCGGCACTCTCATTGGCTTTGGCGGCAAACAAACTTGTTGCCCAGAACATGATGCAAAATATCGCAAATATCTTTTTCATTTTTCCTCCCGACAGTTATTTTAGTTTGTTCTCCAGATCCGATATTATCTTGACCCCGTTATCATACTGCGCATCCATGGCGCCGGCCGCTCCCTCCGGAGAATAGCGCACCATCTCACAATCATCCAGCAACTTCATAAAGCCGGCTATTTCATCATCCCCTACATTCTTCTCCTTTAAGGTGGATTCTATCGTATCCCTCTGCATATCTGCAAATTGTATGGAAAGTTTATCGCTTATATAACCCAGCAGGGCCTTGTGCAATTCCTCATAAAATTCCTGTACTTTATTCTGTCCAAGATAAACCTGGGCAAGTTTCAATCTACTCTTTGCAACCTTGTTAGCCCTCTTGTTTTTGCTTCTAAGAATATCGCCGTTAAGGGCTACCCTGTTCTTGAAGTATTTGTACAATCCCCAGAATGCGGCAAGTATCAGAACAAGTATAAGGTAGAACAACCAGCCGTTAACAAGGAAACTCCCCCTCTTTGCAAAGTGCGGAGCACCGCCGGCAATGTAACGGATGTCCTCCCCTATATTGCTGACCTGCTGCTGATCTGAGGCCGCTACGTATGAATTGTTATTTGCACTCCCCTTTGTAACATTCACTGCTATAGGTCCGGCGTGCATGGTAACATACCTTCTCTGGCTTATATCATAATATGAATACTCTATTGCAGGTATGGTGAATTTTCCCTCGCTCCTTGGAATGAACGGGAACTCAAAAGTTTTCTTTCCGCTGGCGCCGGAAGCCCCGTTTGTTAAACTGTTTGTAGTCTTAACATCATACTTCTCAAAATCTGAAGGAAGAGTCACGGTTGGAGCGGAAATCAGATTTAAATTTCCCGTTCCGTTTATTTCAACAATTAAAGAGGCCGCCTCATTGGATTTTATATCCTGACGGGTCAGTCTTGCACTCATTGAGAAGTTGCCCACACCGCCTCCGAAACTTGCAGGAGCATTACCGGGAAGCGCTGATACATATACAGTTGCGCGTCCTGTTGTAACTTTCTTCTTAACCAGGGAATAGGCATCGCTATCAAAGAAATCATCAAACAGACTTCTGCTTCTGCGCGGTCTGGATGCAACTTGAACTTGACACACAAGCTCGGCCGGATTAATTGTAAGTTTACCCGTTTGTTGCGGCAGCAACATGTATTTTCTTAAAACCGCAGAGGAGTAAATTTGATTTCCGACTCTCTCTCTTGTAAAATTAATGTTCTGCGGAGTCTCTATTTCCTGGCTCCAAAATCCGTTGAACACAGGAAATTTTATATCCTCAAAACCCGTGATATTAGAACGGGTATAAATCTTAAGGGTTGCTATAATCGGCTCACCCTTAACAACTTTAGTCTTATTAAGATTCAAGCGCATAAATACGTCCGCCTTGCCGGAAGAAACAGGAGTGGAATAACCGTAATCGTCATCTGCCTGTTGTCTGCTGCTTGAATTTCCTCCGCTGTAACCGGAAGATTGTTGACCACTCTGAGAAGATGCACCCGCAACAATGCTTATACTTACCGGACGGGTAGACATGCTTCTGCCGCCTACGTTAGCGCTTGCTGAAGAAATTCTAACAGTGCCGGAACTATTGGCCTGTAAAACATAGGTATACGTAACTTCATGAGAATCAGTTCTTCTGCCATTAATAATCTGCATGGAACTATAGCTGGACTTAGAGGGTCCCGCAAGAACCGATGCCCCGGAAATAGAAGGAGCATTAAAATTATCCACATCTCCGTTAGAAGAAAAAGCAATCGTAAATTGCTCATTCTGGCCAACAACTCTTGGAGCATTAAGAACAAAACTCTGCGCCATAGCCTTATTGCCGGAAAAGACAGTGACAAAAAACACTGCAGCAACAACGGTGAATAATATCCTAAAACTTCTTCTTAACATATCCCACTTGCAAATTTATTAAATCTTACTCTTTATTACCCTATTAATTAAATCTTGAATCCTACCAGTTCTTCTCCTTCTGTTTTGACTTTGCCGCAACAGCACGCGCCTTCTGCACTTTTTGTTGTGTCTGATTCTCCTTATCCTGAATGGCTTGCAGCATTTGCTGAGCATTCTGCCGACTCATTTTTGGTTGCCGGCCGCCACCCTGAGGCTGTTGCTGAGGATTCTGTTTATTCTGATTATTTTGATTGTTCTGATTCTG
>DAIRSJ010000037.1:5233-12178 GCA_036804445.1 Candidatus Egerieousia sp. | reverse complement strand
TGGTTCTGGTTATTGTTGCCTTGATTATTTTTGTTCTGATTCTGGTTGTTATTGCCCTGATTATTTTTATTCTGATTTTTCTTGTTCTGATTCTTGTTCTGATCTTTATTGTTCTTGTTCTGATTCTGAGCCATTTTCTTGGCATATACATAATTAGCCTTGGCCATCATATCGGAAGGATTCCTAACCAAAGACTGCTTGAACATTTCAGCCGCCTTATCGTATTGTTTTTGAACCAAATAATTGCTGCCGGCATTAAAGAAAAACTTTGAAATATTGCTTGGCTTGCCAATATCTTTCCTGCTATATTTTTTTCTCACGACAGTTTTGTCTGAACCGTTCCAGTTAAGATTGAAAGGAAGCTTTCCTACGGTATCAGCCTCAGCCTCAAATAATTTGGTTGCATTATCAGCATCTTTCATTCTATAAAGAGTATTGGCAAGGTTGCCGCGTCCAAGAACAGACATGGAATCCCTAAGCAAACCTTTGCGGTATTCTACCTCCGCCTGCTTGAATTTGCTCTTTCCAAAATATCTGTTTCCGCTGCTGACCTGCTTTTTATCTCTCTGCGCAAACCCCTGAGTACTAATCATTAAGAACAGCACTGCAAACATAAAAATTTTCTTTCCCAACTTTCTGTCTCCTATTAAAAATTCCAGCAACAAGAATGCAAGGGCAATTGCAAGGAAATACATAAATTGTTCATCATATTCCTCAAATGCAAGCGCCTTGTAACTCTGCTTGCTTAAGTCTCTTATTTTATCCAAAATTACATCAAGTCCAAACTGCGCATCTCCGGCCTTTACATAAACGCCTTCACCTGCCTTTGCAATTTCCTGCAGTGCGGTCTCATCCAACTTTGTTACAACTATATTTCCCTCCTTATCCTTCATGAGTCCGCCTCCGGCCATTGGAATAGGCTGACCCTGAGGAGTTCCAACGCCTATGCAATAAACTCTTATTCCGGCTTCACGCGCAGACTGAGCTGCCGCAACGGCATCATCCTCATGATTTTCTCCGTCTGTAATAACTATGATTGCCTTGTTATCTTTCCCCGCCATTCCCTCTTCAGAAAAACTCTTGGCGCAAGTTTCAATAGCATCTCCGATTGCCGTTCCCTGAACCGGAACGGAAGATGTGCTTATGCTGTTAAGAAAGATATTTGCGGAAACATAATCAGCCGTAATTGGCAGCTGCACAAATGATTGACCAGCAAATACAACCAAACCTATACGGTCATTATGCAGCCTGTTGACAAGATGGGCAATATCCATCTTTGCTCTCTCCAAACGGTTTGGAGAATAATCCCGCGCCAGCATGGAGTTGGATACATCCAGCGCAATCATAATCTCAGAACCCTTATCATCGCTCTCCTTTAACTTTGCTCCGATTTGAGGCCTTGCAAGACCAAGCATCAAGAACAGCCACGCAAGAGAGAAACATGCAAGTTTCACCCATCCAATAGATTTGGAGCGTTCGGGCATCAGCTTATCAACCAACTCGGGAGTGCCGAACTTTGCAATTCTCTTGTTTCTTCCTCTCCTGTACAATGCGTAAAACAAGAAAAAGAACGGAATTGCAAGTATCAAAAATAAAAATAACGGTTGTGCAAAATGTAACATATCCCCACCTCCTTTAATCCGGTAAATGTTTAGTAACAAACAACCTCATAACTATCTCAAGTGCAACTGCCAAGAAGGCTATCAAAGCAAACGCCATGTAAAGTTCTCTGTATTTAGGGAAGGAGTTTACAATAGTTTTGCTCTTCTCCATTTTATTAATCTCATGATAGATTTCCATCAACTTTGTATTATCTGTTGCCCTAAAATATTTTCCACCGGTCTCCTTTGCAATATCCTGCAAAAGCGGCTCATCAATCTCAACTTTCATATCCTGAACCTGTACTCCATAGGGAGTCATAAAAGGATACGGCGCAACACCCATTGCCCCAACTCCTATAGTATAAACTCTTATTCCGTAAGTTCTTGCAATTTCCGCGGCCATTTGCGGAGAAACCTCACCCGTATTATTCACACCGTCGGTCATAAGAATAATCACACGGCTTTTTGCGGGAGAATCTTTAAGTCTGGCCACCGCCGTTGCCAATCCGTTTCCAATTGCGGTACCGTCTTCTATCTCATCACAATTAATCTCCTTCATCAAATTAATAAGTGAGGCGCGGTCCGTTGTAAGCGGAGATTGAGTATAACTCTCTCCGGCAAAAACAACTATTCCCATTCTGTCCGCCGGACGTTGTGATATAAATTGTATTGCTATTTGCTTTGCAGCAGAAATTCTATCCGGCTTAAAATCCATCGCGAGCATACTGGTAGACACATCCATATCAAGCACAATGTCAATACCCTCCGTACTTACCTTCTCAAGCTTTGAAGAGGAACGGGGACGTGCAATTGCGAAAACTAAAAACGCAATTGCTATGCAGCGCAGCGCAAAAGGAATATGCCTCAAAATTTTTTTGAAAACTCCAATGTCATACTTCCACGGAGTAATCGTAGGAACAAGCAGATAGGGTTCCTTACCTTTGATCTCCCTCCAAACATAAAGGAATATTACCGGAATTAAAATCAGCAGAAGCCACAATAATTTTGGATACTCAAAAAACATTATTTCTCCTCCTCCTTTTTATTCCCGACAGTTTCATCTGTCTTTTGTGTATTTTTCTTATTATCAGCATTTTGAACAGTCTGACCGGCGGCGGTCCTTGCAGCTTTATCGGCCTGTTTCTTTGCAGCGGCCGCAACTTTTTCCTCTTGTTCCTTCAACTCCTGCATGTAAGCAAAATTCACAAAGTTCACTGCCGCGGGAATTGCATTCTCATTCTCATCCGGCAGCGGAGAATATTTTGCAAACTTTACAAAGTCCGCAACCTTAAACATATCTTCCAGATTCGCATAGGTCTTCTCTTCTATATTCTTATCCTTCAGGCTTTCCATTATTTCAGAAGAAGTTTTCTCCATTGCTCCAAACTTATAGCGCTTCTGAATATACTCTCTTAAGGTATCCGTAATTCCCGTAAAATATTGCTTCTCTTTTCCGCTCTGCCAAAGTTTTTCATCTCTCAACTTTTCCAGTTTCTTAAGAGCCACAACATGGTCCGGGACCTTGATTTTGCTCCTTCCGAAGAAGTCTTTGTTCTGAGCTTTAAGTTTAAAATATCTTGTTATACAATAGGCAATTGCGCCAAGAAGCAACAATAAAAGAATCCAAGGAATAAAGTCACTAAAAGAAACGGGATATTTCATCTGAGAATCCTTAACACCAAGTTGATACGGTTTAAAGGATGATGTATCAACTTGCATTGCATTGACCGTTAAAAATCTCTCTTCAAACTTAATTGTATCAGCACCTCCGCGCTTGTTAGCAATTAATATGACCGGAGCGGGGAGCTTATAATATCCGCTGTCAAAAGAAGTTATAATTGCCTTTGCACGCAATTTACGCACGCCGTCTTTAAAAGACAACGTGTCTACTACAAAGTCGTGCACAACTTCCACGGTGCCGGCTTGAGCGGGCTGAACAACTTGTGACGGTCCCGGCATGGCAACCATTGACGCAGATGTTGAATCCGGAAGTCCTGTCGACTGCGGCGTCTGCACCGGTTGTACGGACTTTGCAACTTGCCGGGAAGAAGCCTTCTGAATTCCGGATGCAGAATCCTGAGACATTTCCTCTTCACCCTGCACTCCGGCAGATTTAGACGCAAGTACCTGAGCATAAGGTATGACCTGAATAGGAATATTATCTGGAACCGAGAAATTCGCGCTCATCACAACCTGATCTCCAATAAGAATGGAGTCTCTGGAGAGCGTAGGATTTTTCATCTCCTTCTTCTCAGATTTATTTGCGCGGCCGCATGCCGCCAGGGCAACAACACAACCGGTAATTAAAAATATATTCTTAAACCTGATCATCTCTGTTTAAAAAACTTTATTAAACTCTTAACATAATCTTCATTAGTACAGATACTTACAGAGTCAACGCGGTACTTGTTAAAAAGTTGCTGCGCCTGTTTCAAAACTTCCTGACCCCACTGAGTATAATAATTCCTCACATAAACACTTGCCGTATCAACCCAGCTCTCTCTTCCGCTCTCTGCATCCCGCACTCTTACAAAACCGACATTCGGAATCTCCCTCTCCCTTGGATCATAGACATTTATAAAGGATATATCATGACGATTCACAGCTATCTTAAGCGCCTCTTCATAATTAGGCTTGCACTCTTTATCCACATCATACAAATCCGTCAGGACAAAGGCGGCACATTTCTTTTTAATTGCATTTGTCAAAAACCTTAGCGCCTCGGAGATATTTGTACCTTGCGTAGTAGGCTTAAAGTCAAGCAGTTCACTGATGATTCTCAGCAAATGACTCCTGCCTTTTTTAGGCGGAATAAACTTTTCAACTTTAGAAGAGAAGAAAAGAGCTCCGACTTTATCATTATTAATAGAGGCTGAAAATGAAAGCACCGCGGCAATCTCAGCCGCAAGTTCTCTCTTGCTTTTCTCTGTTGTTCCAAAAACTCCGGAAGAGCTAACATCAATCAACAACACAACCGTCAACTCTCTCTCCTCCTCATACACTTTGATGTAAGGTGAACGCAATCTGGCAGTTACATTCCAGTCCATACTGCGCACATCATCACCAAACTGATACTCACGCACCTCGCTGAAAGCCATACCTCTCCCCTTAAATGCGGAGTGGTACTCTCCCGCAAATATCTGATGAGAAAGAGACCGCGTGCGAATCTCTATCTTTCTTACTTTGCTTAGCAGATCTGTGTCCATCTATTACCCTTACTCAAAAATTTATTAAGGAACTTCAACAACGTTAACAACATCGGTAATTATGTTCTCCGGTGTAACATTCTCCGCCTCAGCCTCATAAGTAAGACCTATTCTGTGTCTCATAACCTCATAGCAAACGGCGCGGACATCCTCCGGAATTACATAGCCTCTTCTCTTGATAAATGCATAAGCCTTTGCAGCTTTTGCCAATGAAATACTTGCACGCGGAGAAGCTCCGTACTGAATCAAATTCTTAAGTTTGCCAAGTCCATACTCCTGAGGAGTTCTGGTGGCATAAACTATATCTACTATATACTTCTCTATCTTCTCATCCATGTAAACATCTTTCACAACGCTTCTTGCGCGGATAATATCTTCCGGCTTAAGTACAGTGCTTGCCTTTGGAAACTGCTGCGCATTGTGCATTCTGATAATCATTTTCTCCTCATCTTTCTTAGGATAATTAACAATCACCTTAAGCATAAAACGGTCCATTTGCGCCTCCGGAAGAGGATATGTACCCTCTTGCTCTATAGGGTTTTGCGTAGCCATAACCAAAAAAGGATCAGGCAATTTATATGTCTTATCACCTATGGTTACCTCTCTCTCCTGCATGGCCTCAAGCAGTGCCGACTGCACCTTTGCCGGAGAACGGTTGATTTCATCCGCAAGTACAAAATTTGCAAAAACCGGTCCCTGCTTAACCTGGAACTGCTCGCTCTTCTGGCTGTAAATCATAGTACCCACAATATCAGCAGGAAGCAAATCGGGAGTAAACTGAATCCTGTTAAACTTTGCGTCAATTATGTCGGCCAATGTGCTAATAGCCAAAGTTTTTGCCAAGCCCGGCATTCCTTCCAGCAGCAAGTGTCCGTCTGCAAGAAGTCCAATCATCAAATCTTCAACCAAGTGCTTCTGCCCCACTATCACTTTATTCATCTCCATTGTGATGATGTCCACAAAGGCACTCTCTTTCTGAATTCTGTCATTCAGTTCCTTAATGTTTACACTCTCCATATGAAATTATTTTTTGTCTTTATTTTCAGTACCTTAAATCTTACTTACTTTTTTTACCTTTGTCCTGTCGGGATAAAAATATTTTTCTTCCCGACAGCTTTATGAAATATTTTATCCGTCTTTCATATAACGGTGCCCCCTTCAGCGGCTGGCAAATTCAAAAAAACGCAAACAGCGTTCAAGAGGAACTGCAAAAGGCCTTCTCCACTCTTCTAAAAGAAAAAGTTGAAATTACCGGGGCCGGAAGAACAGACAGCGGGGTTAACGCCGCCAACTACATAGCCCACACGGAAATTTCATCTCTTGGAAAAAACCCTGCAGAATTTCTTTACAAAATAAATGCCATTCTGCCCAAAGAAATAGTAGTAAAGAACATTTTTAAAATGCCGGCCGCCGCACACGCAAGATTTGATGCGGTGAGCAGAACTTATAAGTACTTCTTAACACTTGAAAAAGAACCGTTTAACTCTGCATTCACATATTTCTACAGGCCTGGACGGCTGGACTTTGAGGCTATGAATAAAGCGGCAAAATACTTCATTGGAGAGCAAGATTTTACCAGCCTGGAAAAGTTGCATAGCGGCGCTCAAAACGCCATCTGCAACGTTACCGCAGCGGGATGGGAACGAATGCCCGCACATTCTACCGGCAGCGGAGCAACAAACGGTGATAGCACGACAAGCATCAGCACCGCAACTTGCGGCGGCGGAGTTTATTACATAATACCGTGTTCAACAGATATTTATGTGTTCACAGTGACATCAAACAGATTTCTCCGCAATATGGTGCGCGCAATGGTAGGTTCACTCTTGGAAGTCGGCAGCGGCAAACGCAAGCCCGAATGGATTGCAGAGATGCTCCGCCGCCGCAACCGCTGCGCCGCCGGATACTCCGTCCCGGGCAACGCCCTTTTTCTTACAGAAATACGCTATCCGTATCCGATAAAATAACCCATTGATTATCAATTCTTCAATTTAATAATTCTCCATTTCTAGTTTCAAGATTTGATAATTCCCCGTTTCATATTTCAAAATTTGATAATCCCCCGTTTCACATTTCAAGATTTGATAATTCCCCGTTTCACATTTCAAAATTTGATAATTCCCCGTTTCACATTTCAA
>DAIRSJ010000037.1:0-5133 GCA_036804445.1 Candidatus Egerieousia sp. | reverse complement strand
CCGTTTCATATTTCAAAATTTGATAATCCCCCGTTTCACATTTCAAGATTTGATAATTCTCCGTTTCATATTTCAAAATTTGATAATCTAATAATTTATAATCTTGGAGTAATAATAACAAGGCAAAAAATAACAGGCAAAAATGCTTGTTATTTTTTGCCAGCGCACCACGTGGAGCGTTGCATTCTTGTGGCAATAGCCACGTAAACCAATAATTGCCAGCATACAAAGCATGTTGGCAATTCGCGGACAGCACGGCAGACTGTACGGCAGACAGCACGGAAGACTGTACGGCAGACAGCACGGAAGACAGCACGGCAGGTTGCACGGAAGACAGCACGGCAGGTTGCACGGAAGGTTGCACGGAAGGTTGCGTGCATGCACTACCCGCTTCATGCCGCCAACTACATGGTCAGCATGCTGAAAAATACTCTAAGTATGCATGTGGGGACATTTTTAAAACCTGCCCCAGAACGCACAGAAAGGCTAAAAATTCCCTATCTGACTATCAGATAGTTACAGTGTTTTTAATTTTCTCGTGTACTTTACACTATGTTATATTCTGTAAATCTGCTAGTTGCATTTTTGCCTTTCTGTGCATTGTGAAGGGGGGACCGGAATCAGCCTACAGAAGCATCCGAAGGGGGGACCGGAATCAGCCTACATAGGCATCCGAAGGGGAGATAGAAAAATTGCCGTGAAAATTTTTGCTTTGTAAATTTTACGTTATGAATTTGTACCTTTGAAGCTTTGCACAATATTTGCAAGCGGAAATTATTAAACGTAAAACAATATGACATTTTTAACATTCCTATTACAGGCAGACACTGCGGCGGCAATTGATCAGGCCGCCCAAACCGTAGCAGTTAAACAGCAAGCGTCCATGTCTCTGATTGACATGACAATAAAAGGAGGATGGCTGATGATTCCTCTGTTTATTCTCTCCATTTTGACCATCTATATTTTTGGCGTAAAGTGGTACACAATCAGAAAGGCATCCAAGCTTAATCCAAATTTCATGAATGACATTAAAGATTTAATTCACGATGGGAAAATTAAATCTGCGCTTGCGCTTTGCAAAAGAGAAGACACTCCGGTTTCACGTCTGATTGAGAAAGGCATAGAAAGAATGGGACGTCCGCTTACGGATATCCAGGCGGCAGTAGAAAACCTTGGTAATATAGAAGTTGCAAGATTAGAAAAAGGGCTTCCGGGACTTGCTTCAATTGCAGGAGGCGCACCAATGATAGGATTTTTGGGAACTGTGCTTGGTATGGTTCAGGCGTTTTTCAACATGTCGCAAGCCGGCAACAATATAGATATCACCCTTTTATCCGGAGGTATCTATACCGCAATGGTTACAACCGTAGCCGGTCTGATTGTTGGTATTCTTGCTTTCTTTGGATACAACTATCTTACGGCAAAAGTTTCAGATCTGGTATTTATGTTGCAGAGCAATACTATTGAATTCATGGATTTGCTTCATGAACCGGGGGACAACACCGTTGCAAAGTAGTCTGGGCGATAAAAATAAAACAAGGACACAATTAGTTAATTAACAAATTGATATGGCAATTAAACAAAGATGTAAAGTAGAGGCCGGATTCAGCATGTCATCAATGACAGACATTGTCTTTTTGCTGCTGATTTTCTTCCTTGTTACATCTACACTTATAAATCCAAATGCGCTAAAGTTGTTGCTGCCAAAGAGCACAAATCAGATTTCTTCCAAGCAGCAAGTTAGCGTATCTATTAAGGATCACCAAGATACACACACCTATTCATATCATATAAATGGAAATTTGCAGCCAATTCCGTTTGAACAGGTTGAGGTTGAACTGCAGGCGCTGCTTCAAAACACTGATGACCCTACTTTCACAATTCTTGCGGACCAAAGCGTTCCAATTGAGAAAGTGGTTGAACTAATGAATATTGCAAAGCGCAATAAGTATAAGGTAATTCTTGCAACAGCACCGGAGTAGCGTGCGGCACAAAACAGCAGTTTATGAAAGAATCACTAAAACAGCAAAAATATGACAAGCAAGGTAAGCAGATTGGTGTTTGCCTCACTATTGCCGTGCATGCCCTGCTGTTCTTAGTGCTTGGGGTTAACGGATTTAAGATGGTCTATCCGCCTCCTGCGGAAAAGGGTATTCTTCTGGAAATTCCTATGGAAGAAATTACCGTTGAACAGTTTAAAAACGGAGGCACTGAGCCTCGTGCTCCAAAGGCAGACCCTAATAAAGAAATTAAACTTGTGCAAAAATCTGAAGCTCAAGTTGTTGGAAGGAAGCAAAATGCCGGGGTGGCAACTACTTACGGAGATAACGGGGACGTTGCCAAATATGAGCCGGCTCATAAAACCAAGATTGACAAGCGCGCGCTTTTTACATCGGAAGATAATCACTCAAAAGAGGAGGCGGCTCAGACTGCAAGGATTGTATCAAATGCTCTTAAGGCCGGACATCCGGAGGGGAACACAAAAAATGGTGCGGTACGCGGAGAACCATCCGTAAGGCTGGAGGGACGCAGCACTGTGGGATCTCTGCCAAAACCTTCATATACTGTTAATAAAGAGGGAACAGTAGTGGTGAAAATAATGGTTGACCAGTACGGAAAAGTCACAAACGCAATCCCCGGACAAAGCGGAACCACCGTCTCTGACCCAACGCTTTGGGCCGCTGCAAAAAGCGCCGCGCTGAAGGCACGCTTTAACGTAAGCGCCTCAGCATCAGCTGTTCAAATAGGAACAATTACTTACATCTTTAAATTGAAGTAAACGCACAATAGCGCCGTTTGTTAATCTTTGCTATCTTGCACACACCAAAATCCGTCGTGATGCAAGAGGATAAAAAAAATATTGAGAACCCTCAAATTGAGCAACAGCCTGAGCAGGGCAATAAGCCGCCTCAAAAGAAGAGCAATAACTTCTTCTCTTATTTTACAAAAGAGAATGCAAAAAAGTTTATTCGCGATAACGTAACTCATTCCATGCAATCAAATGCAATAATTGCAATATCAATTGGTTACGGTGTATTCTGCGGTTGCATTCCTCTGTGGGGATTACAGTTGATTTTTGCAGGACTGACGGCGCACTTCATGAGGCTTAATCCGGTTATTGTAATGGCATTCACATTAATAACGCTCCCCCCAATTCTCCCGTTTGTAATTCTTGCAAGCATTGTTGTTGGAGGATGGGTAAGCGGCAAGCCGACGTTTATAGATTTAGCTCAAATTGATGGAAAGGTAATGTACTCTTACCTAATGCAATACCTTATCGGCAGCATTGTGCTTGCCATTGGCGCCGGATTAGTTTTTGCAGCCGGTTCATGGCTGCTTCTGAAAATTTTCAGAAAAAAAAGAAAACTATTGTAAATACCCAAACTTTTTTAGCTCCCGCCTGTTCTCTCTCCATGCAGGGTCCACCTTTACAAAAATCTTTAGGAAAACTTTTTTGTCAAAGAATTTCTCCATCTCTTTACGAGCCTGAGTACCAACCTTTTTAAGAGCCGCTCCGCCCTTACCTATTATAATTCCCTTTTGAGATTCTCTCACAACATTTATGATTGCCTCAATGGAATAAATCTTCTCATCTTCCTTAAAGGAATCAATCACAACCTCTGCGCAATACGGAATTTCTTTAGTGTAATTTTCCAGAATTTTCTCTCTTAAGATTTCTGATGCAAAGAAGCGTAAATTCTTATCCGTGAACGCATCCCTGTCATACCATGCATGTTGTTGCGGAAGAATGGATACTACTTTTTTAAGAAGAATATCCGTATTGAATTTGTTAATAGCGGAGATAGGAAGTATCTCTGCCTTTGGAACAAGACGGTGCCATTTTTCCGCCAGAGCGTCTACAACGCCTGGCTCCGTCTTATCAATTTTATTAATAACAACCAGAACGGGAACGGAGAGCATGTTAAGTCTTTTAACATACTCTTCATTCTTTTCTGATTTTTCATAAACATCTGTAACGTAAATGATTATATCCGCATCACCTATAGCAGAATCTACAAACTGCATCATTGCCTCTTGCAGTTCATAAGATGGCTTGAGTATTCCGGGCGTATCAGAAAAAACAATCTGATAATCCTTGCCGTTTACAATTCCCATTATTCTGTGGCGTGTTGTCTGCGCCTTTGCAGTAACAATGGAAAGTTTCTCACCCACAAGAACATTCATAAGCGTAGATTTACCAACATTGGGATTTCCAATGATGTTCACAAATCCGGCTTTGTTTATCTGATCTTTTTCTTTTGATACAGCCATCTGATATACACTTAGTTGCAGAAATATTACTTTTACTTATAAGAGCCCATTTTAAGCATTCCTATCTCCTGCTGAGTAAGGAATCTCCACTGCCCGCGCCTCAAACCTTTCTTGGTAAGACCGGCAAAATAAACACGATCCAATTTCTTAACTTTATATCCAAGGCTCTCAAAAATTCTCCTGACAATCCTATTTCTGCCGGTATGAATTTCTATTCCAAGCTGACTTTCATCCTCATCAATGTATGAAAGAGCATCGGCATTAACAGGTCCGTCCTCAAGTTCAATGCCGTTTACAATCTTCTCAAAATCATCCTTTTTCAGATTCTTGTCCAAAAATGCCTGGTATATCTTTTTCTTCTCATAAGAAGGATGGGTAAGCTGCTCTGTCAGCTCACCGTCATTTGTAAGCAGCAGTACGCCTGTAGTCTCCCTATCCAGTCTCCCGACAGGATAAACTCTTTCCGCGCATTTGCCTTCAACCAAATCCATTACGGTCTTTTCTGCATGAGGGTCGGACGTTGTTGTAACATAATCTTTTGGCTTATTCATCAATATGTAGACTTTCTGTTCACCCTTAATAACTTCACCATTAAATTTTACAACATCGTTTTGATATACTTTCGTGCCCAGTTCAGTAACTATCTGATCATTAACAGATACAACACCTGCAGTAATAAAATCATCAGCCTCTCTTCTGGAGCAAATACCTGAATTTGCAATAAATTTATTCAGACGAGTTCCATCTTCTCCGGCAGCTTTAGGCTGTCTCGGTTTTGGCGTATATTCCTGAACATAAGAACGCTGTTTTTCCAATGTCTCATCTCCGTGCTCTTCAAATCTATCAATTCTGCTTTCAGAA
>DAIRSJ010000036.1:7085-15339 GCA_036804445.1 Candidatus Egerieousia sp. | reverse complement strand
CTTCAAATTAAAAGAGTAACTATCCGTAGAAACATCCTTCATCTTCATGGATAGGGGAATAACCTGTTCTACATGCACATACACATTTCCACTCTCCACTGCATCTTTAACCATTGTTGCCTGTTTTTCCTTCTTGGTTTGTCCCATGCAGAAGACCGGCAGCAAAATTAGCAACAGAGTAAAAATCTTTTTCATGGTCAGTTATTTTTTAAACTCAAAATCAGATCAATAATCCCCACAACGGCCGCGATAGCCCCGCAAACAATCTCCCCTTTAGTTGCTGACAATACAATAAAGAAAAACGCAATCCCAATCAAAGAAGCTATCACCGCATTCCCCGTACTCGCATTCTTATGCGTCATTTCCAGAAACTTATCAATCAAAAATCCGCCGCAAATCGCCACAATCAGTGCCGCCCAGAATCCATGCAGCAGCACAATTGCCAAAATCACCATAACTATTGCTACAATCGTATAAATAATATTCTTTTTCATCTCGATAGTTTTTTAAATGTTGTTAGTTCAAATATACACTCATTTTTTCACAATCATCATACCGATATATTTACAAGACATCTTTCAAGCTAATAACCCTTATTCTTGACAGTGTTCCCCAGCCGAAGGCCGCGCTTTAGCGCGTGCATCCTCGCGGCTGTAGCCGCGTGAACCACAAGGCGTTGCGCTGCTTTGTGGCGCAACGCTAAAGGAAGTTATAAACTTAAATAGAACTTTTTTATCTTTTTGGCCATTAATTTTTTGCGTTCCGCTATAAAATTATCATATGAAGTATAATCCATATCTATGATATCTTCCGGTATACAATTCATTTCAAGATTGTGTTTCAACTCTTCATGATTAACGATTGACCCGCAAATAGCTTTTTTAGTTTCGCATTGCTCAACTGCAAGTTTAAAATATTCTTTAGGGGACTTCTTTCCAATTGATTCATTTACAGGTCTGTCTAGATATGTGTAATTGCCCTCTTGATTATATTTTCCTTTATCAAAATGATTGGATTTAAGATACTCTTTCGGGAATATATGATGCAAGTCTCCTCCTAGGCTAATTAGATCCCTAATGGTAATATTTGAAGATAGAAGTGAGATATCATTGAAGTAAACAGAAGCGGCTAAATAAACAAGGAATGTAGGATTATTTGTAGAGGTCATTGCAAGGTCTTGGACTACAGCAACATTCCAGAAGTTTTCGGAAAGTATTGCATCTTCAATGTTTTGTAACGTATTGACAACGCCATTTTCACCAATTTGTTTTATATCTCTGGCAAATGCACTTTCAGGCGAGGCGCTATATCTTCTAGTTAGAACGGATAATACATACCATTTTTGAACATATCGTTTTATTTCTGATACGCACACTTCTTTGCTCTCGTACAGAAGTAGGTATATAGTATAAGCAAAGTCTAATGCCATGTTGGAATTTACCATTTTTGGAGAGATAAATCCAGCAGATTTAATGGCAATCATGTATTGTGAAAAATGGTGTTCGCTAATAGTATTTAGAACACCCTCTCTCAAAACATTATATGTTTTTTCAATAATATCTTCCCTGTATTCCCTTGTCTCAAAATCCCTTCCCGAAAGTAAACTTACAAGGTCTGCCAGCTTTGCCCTTTTGAATTTATGCATGAAGGCGACTCTTATGACATCGTCACATTCAGGATCATACACTGTTTCAGTATCATCTTTTAGCCAAGCTAATTTATTTAAGTATTCTGTTTGGCTAAACGTAATATCGTGTGTTTTTATGTACGCAAAATAGTTGGGCTCAACGGCTAAATGACTGAAATAATCGATCACTTTTCTTAAGGTGTTGCCACCGTGTATTTCATCCGAAGCGATTTTGGACATTACAAAGTCACCTTGGCTCAAAGGTGTTCCTTGGGAGTTGATTCTTATAAAAATATCGGTAACAATATCAATACTCAGAGAATCAGCTAATTCAATAATACCAATTAATCTATTACCAATGTTTTTTAACTTGGCAATGACGTTCTCTAAATCTTTGCTATCTACTTCTGGATTATCCTGACAATATTGACTTATGAATTTAAAACTTGAGAAATCATTTCTGAATATCTCTGATATATCTTTAATCCATGACTTGCTCTTTAAATGAGATGAATCTTGGACCGCAAATATATCCACATCCGCTTCATTATTTATTTCAGCTAACGGATTGAATGCTATTTTGATTCGATCTTCTTTGTAGTCGCTATTTATGATTGTTTTCCCAGAAATTGCCGTCATTAATGCAGTTACTCTTTGTTGTCCATCAATTAAAATTTTCTTCCCAGCTGAAATTTTACCGTCTTTAAGTTTGACGTTGGGGTTTTTCCATAAAGTCAAATATCCGGTAGGGTATCCCCTATATAGGGAGTCCATTAGCTCCTTGACCTGGATTTTTTTCCATACAAAAGGCCGTTGAATTTCAGGTATTGCTATGTCGTTTGCCCCTATTAGACCAAGAATAGCACTGATTGATAGTTGATAGGTCGTGTATTTTTCGCTGTCCATAATTTTAAGTTTAGTATTACAAATGTAATTATTATTTGTGACAGATGACGTCAATTATTTTAGTGATTTTTTATAATAATTTATTGTGATACAACATAATTGCAATTTTACTGAAGACGAATAAGCAAATGAATCCAATGTCGATAATTATTCCAATTATATATGATAGTGTATTTTTTTCTCTCAAAATTTTACCAGCAACCCAGTATCCGCCAAATCCGAATATTACTCTAATTAAAGCTCCAAGGTATCTCATACCTTCAAAAGAACCATGAACACCACCATCCAAAGAAGCCAAATAGATTATAAGTGCTGTGTTATCATTACCGTTATAATGAAAATAACCAGCCAAACATTGTGTTTATGAGGATTACTACTGGGATTTGTTTTGTGTGGCATTACCATAAATTTATTTCTTGCTGTATGCAAGATATATGTCTATTGCGCCTATGATTAGAGTAATTATTCCACAGATTGTCAGAGTATTAAAGTAATAAGTTATGACAAATAAAGCTAGTGCGGCTACCACTGCTATTAGTTTGTTTACCGTGTTGAAGTTTTTTGTCAATGTCTGAATTAGATATCGAATAAGGTAGTATGAGGTAGCTAAAATGATAAGGGCGCTCCACATGTTTGAGTGGAATAATATCATTGTCAGCAGTGCAACTGCTGTTGCAATAATTAAGAAAATGTTTGTGTTTTTCATAGCGATAAAGTATTATAGTGCTATTCTAGTGAAACAAATATAGCTATTTTGTGACAAACAGTGTCGTGCGTATAAATAAAAAAGACACATATCGTTTATGTGCCTTTTTTGCTATTGCTGATGAAGCATCCAGTTAATTAATCTTTGTCATTATTACAATATATTCGTTGCTCATTGTATCTACTTTTAATCCAGTTTGGTTTGTTGGACTCGTTTTTGAAGGCATCCTTTTGTTTGGTATACTACGCACAATTGTTTTCTCATGTTTAAAACCATGTTTTTCAAACATTTCTACAGTGAAATAGTCAAGTGGAATTTGAATCCCCTTAACTGTTCTATTTCCAACGACGTAGCAAATTCTCCCTCCTTTGCGAACTACAGAAGCAGTGTTTTTTATTGAAGAATAATAGTCGTTTAAGAACGCTACAACTTCTGAATATCGCTTTGAGTCAGACTCTTTAATGTGATTTAATTCTTTTTTAATTGACAGTGTTTTAAATTTTTCTGACTCTTGTCTAATTCCTCCCATTAATAGATTGTCAAGATTTTTGGCATTAGGAAAATCAAACCATTCATTTGCCCACCTGGAGAATTGTCCGTAAGCTACGGTCGTTCTACTGTCACCATATGGAGGTGAAGTTACAATCATATCAACCGAACCTTTTTTTAAAATATTACTTGGAATATCGTTAACTGTATTAAAATCATAAATTGATGCAACTGATTTAGTTTGAACACTATTGAACTCTTTCAATCCATTAAAATTCCTAACTGCTTTGGATTCAAACAAGCCTAACACGTCAGGGCAGAAATTTTTTATTTTTTTCTCGTCCATTCTAAAGCGCTTAAATTCGCCGTTCCTTGTAAATGATACCTCCCTAACAGTTTCTGACAACGCTACTTTGAAAAACAACTGGATATTTTTATCAATCGAATCAATATATTGCGAGATGTATGCAAGTTTGATAAGTACCTCATCTGAATACCAATATGAATAGTTTGAAATGCGTGAAAAGTCAGTATTTTTTAACGTGGTTGGGTCAAATTGGTACGGAAACAGCTGTATTTCAGCAATACATTTTTCAATTTTAGTTTCATCAAAATGTGTTGTTTTTGCTTTTGATATTAATCTGGCAAGGGGATTAATATCAGTTCCAATACTATTGATTCCCTTGATTGACGCTTCAACAAGTGACGTTCCGCTTCCCATATACGGATCAAAAAGTAGATTTATCTTTCCATTATCTGGAGCATAACCATCTATCAATGTTCTTGCAACCTGTGGAATCATCATCGCAGGATACGCATGGTAGCAATGCGTATATTCCTTTGTGTTTGCAGAGCGGAAGTCCCAGTTACTGTCTATTGTCCTTTTATACATTTTTACTAAATCCTTTTGCAAATATAATAAAAATATTCTCTCAATATGAGGGGATACAACAAGGATTTTGAATATAACTTTGTAGTAATGAAGAGAACAATCGGGCAAAATAATGAAATTCAGTATGCTATAATCCAAAAAATTAAAGCATTAAGAATAGAGCATAACATTAGTCAAACAGTATTGAGCGAAATTTTGGGCATATCAAGTGGGCAAGTTGGCAATATTGAAAGTTCTCGTTTCCCTCATAAGTATACACTTAAGCAGATTTATTCGTTTTGTTCATACATTGATTATCCTGTTGAGAATATTTTTTTGAGTGAAGCAGACCTAAAATCATTTAATAAATGTGAACAACTTATTAAAAAAATTATAGAGTATGACGGATAGGGAATTTATAATTGAGAAATTTTACATGGTAAAATCTCTTGGGTATATTGAAAGTTTGCGTGGTAATAATACTGGTATTGGTAAAACTTTTGAAGAGAAAATTGGTGTTGTAGAAAACAACTCTGAAAGTCCTGATTTAGTGGGTTATGAAATTAAAGCTCAAAGAGAGTTATCATCTTCCTACATTACGTTGTTTACAAAGAAACCATCCTTTCCTGCTAATGCAAATACACATCTAAGAGATAAATTTGGGTCTAAGTATGAAGAAAATTCAAGTTTGAAGAAACTTCATACTAGTATGTTTGCAAGTCATCCAAATTCTTATGAGAATACTTTTTCTTTCCAGCTGATTAATGATAGGAATGCTCGTAAACTGTTTATAGCAGTTTGTGATATAAAAAGTGGAGCATTGATCGATAAATCATGCGGTTACACTTACGATGAACTTGAGAAAAAGTTCAATAAGAAATTGAAAAAACTTTTCTATGTCAGCGCACATACTAGAGTCTCTTCTGTGTCAGGGCGTGAAGAGTTTAATTATTATAAGGCTGATATTTTTGAGAATCCTTCTTTTGGAAAATTCTTGGATTTCATTGACAGGGGGCTAATTATGTACGACATACGCATTGGTTCTTATAAATCCGGCAATCAAATTGGTAAGGCTCATGACCATGGAAGTGGATTCAGAATTTTGGAAAATAATTTGTCAAAATTATATTCATTCCATCAAGTTGAGGAAGATTAAATAAATTTTTATTTATTTATGAATCGCTCCTTTTACACATCCACCATCTCAACCTTCCTAACGACCTCTTACACAGAGATCATGGGACAACTGGTGAATAACGGAGAATTCAACATAGAAACTACTCAACGCGATGCCTGGCAAAAAGAAATCGCGCTAATGAAACAAATCCTACCACCATACACCGGCCAAATTCTCTTTGAATACTCCATTCCAAGACTAGACCGTCGCATAGACATAGTGCTAATAATCAGCGGAATAGTGTTCGTCCTAGAATTCAAAACCGGCAATGACACATACACAAACGCAGGCTTAGACCAAGTATGGGACTACGCACTAGATTTAAAAAACTTCCAAAAAGGGAGCCATGACGCCACAATACTTCCAATCCTAATAGCCACACAAGCCCCTGATTTTGGATACTTTACATTTGAAAAATATCAAGACAAAATAGCCAACGATGGTGTCTATAAACCAATAGAGTGCAATAGTAATAATCTTGGAGAAGTTATAAGAGGAGCAATTACTGCACGATATGGCTGGGACCACAATGATTTTAAAGGCTCTAAGTGGCAGCATATCAATAAGGCAGAAAAACAGCTATATCAAAAAAATGCCTATAGAGTTTTGCTAACTCGTGCCCGCCAAGGTATGTGCATTGTTGTCCCAGAAGGTAACAATGAAGACGCAACCCGCAAATCTGAATTCTACGATACCACCTACAACTATCTGAAATCCATCGGGATTAAAGAACTCTGAATTTAAAATCAAGCGGTGCGGCACAAATGCACCGCACCGCCTAGTGGTTTAACGCGCTTCGCGCGAAGCTGCACGCTCCCTACGGTCGCGGGTGATGCTTGCTTGCAAGCATTACCTTGTTATAATTACTCTACGGTAATCTATCGTGACCCTATTTTCTTTGGATAGCTGAGCGCCCTTTTTCTGTAAGCAGATATTTTTGCCGCGGGTGTTTTGGACTATCCGGATATAGCATGGTAATATATCCGTCTTTTATTGCAGGGGAAAGATATTTCTCCATAAAATTTTCACGGTCTTTTAATTTCATGGCAAATAACATTTCTTTTACTGATAATTGCTTGCCATTAAGTATTTTAATTAAAGATTGGAAATAAGAAAAGCTTGTCGGGAGCTTGTCGGGTACTTGTCGGGTACTTGTCGGATGATGATGAATATTAATCCAACCGTCAGGAGTATTGATCAGCATGGAGCGGTTTATCAGTTCAGTTTTCTCTCCCATTATTAAGTTTCTAAAAAAGTAAATTAGGAAACGCTTATCAGGTTCAACCCTCTTGCTAACATTCCTATAATTTGCACGAACTAGGGCATTACGAAAATACCATGAATTATCTGCGAACAAATCATTGTTCACTTCAAACCCAATGGAACGCAAATATTTAATAGTAAAAACTGCAGTGGTACGCGTATTACCCTCTTTAAAAGGGTGTATCTGCCATAAATCTGAAACAAATCCAACAATGTGATTTACAATATTTTCTATGGATATTCCTTTGTAAGAAAAGTTTTTTTCCTGTTGCAAATCATACTCTATGGCTTTAAGTAAATCTTGATAATTTACGTAGAGCACTGTTGCCCCGCCAAGCACCCATTCCTTTTTTGTGATGTCATAATCCCTGATTTTGCCTGCAAACTCAAATACGCCTTCAAAAAGACGTCTGTGAATTGAAAGAAAACCTGCTGCTGAGAATGAAAAAGACTTCTCATTCAAAATTTTAGCGATGTTTGCGGAGACCTTGTCAGCTTCTTCAGTTTCTTGGCTGTCTTGCGTGTGGGATGCTTTTGACTCATAATAACTGCGGATAAGTTTTCTTGCCTCTTCAATGTCTATATCACCTTCAATATGTTTGCGCGCAGTATCTTGCAGGTAATTAGAAGTTTTAAGACCATCAACATCTTGTAGTCCAATGGCTGTTTTCCATGCGTGGGCTTTCTCCTTCTTGTGTGGTTCCCTGCCATGTATATAAGAGTCAAAATCTATATGCTTTCTTTGGGGCATACTTCTAGGCATTGTTTATTAAGTCCAAAATTATAAAAAAATCGGATATGTGATAGGTTTAGAATAGCTGCATATTTCTTATCTGATGAAATTTGTGCTGACGCGGGTGGGTTCTGGTTGTGGGGTCTCTTTGCCGTGGGTGTTTTTCATTAGTAAACAAAGTTGTGCCACAACAAAAATTATTATCTTTGAAAACAAATTCTAAACCAAATTATTATGGATGTAAAATTTTTTAGATGCAGACATTGCGGCAATATAATTGCCTATGTACACAGCAGCGGAGTACAAGTTGTTTGCTGCGGGGAGCCTATGCAGGAACTAATTCCTAATACTACAGATGCAGCTCAGGAAAAGCACGTTCCGGTTATTGAAATTTCCGGGAATAAAGTTACGGTTACCGTTGGAAGCGTTGAGCATCCAATGACTCCGGAACATTACATTCAGTGGATTTGCCTTCAGACTAA